>CAXBNO010000134.1:0-7804 GCA_963976775.1 uncultured Kordiimonadales bacterium | reverse complement strand
CGCGATCATCTGCGCCAGCCCGGCCTGTGTATCTGCCAGCAGTTCATCCAGCGGCGCCTTGACCGGGGACCACTGTCCGCCCTCCCGCGCGCCATGCACCCGAACATGGACCAGATCCGTCAGTTCCGCCCTGCCGACATCCGCGAAACCGCCGTCGCGCAGGATCAGCCCCTGCAGGGGCATCTGCACCGCAAAGCCCGCCTTGATCTGCGGCAGGGTCGGCGGCGTGCCGGTCTTGTAGTCGATGATCCGGGCACTGCCGTCGGACATGACGTCGATGCGGTCGGCCTTTGCCGTCAGCCGGAAGTCGGCCAGCCCGGGCAGGCCGGGATGTACGCCCTTGATCTCCGCGAACCGCCGGACGACCGGCGCCGGGTCATTTGCCTCCTGATTCAGCAGCCAGTGTGCTGCCTTCTCGAAACGCCGCCACCAGAGCGCATGGATCGCCGGGCGGTGGGCGAGCCGGGCGAACTGCGCCTGTCCGATGGTACGCAGGCGGGGCCAGTCGCTGGCCCGCCAGATGCCCGGAACATCCCGCGCCAACTGTTCGAATGCGGCGTGGATCATGTCCCCCTTCAGTCGCGGTCCCGGCTCCTCGTCCAGCGGATCGAGGGCGCGAAGCCTCAGGATGCGGCTGGCGTAAATGTCATAGGGATCGCGGATCAGCTTCTCGACCGCCGTCACCGGCAGCTCGACAGGCCGTGCCGCGACGGGCGGACGCGGCGACGGCGGCACGGCGGGCGGCTGATCCGGCGCCCGGTCAATGGCCTGTGCCCAGACCTTCGGCAGGGGGTCGGGAACCAGTTCCAGCCCCGCGCCGCGCACGACGCTGCGCAGCCGCAGCAGCCAGCGCGACGGCACCGTCGGCGTTCCCTCCGCCTTCAGGGACCGGGTCAGGACCACGTTTCCGGACGCGGCGAGCTGGGCAAAGTCATGCGCCTGCAGGCCGATCCGCCGTTCCGGTGACGGCAATCCGAAGTCCGCCCGCATGCCCCGGCTCATCCAGGGGTCGGCGTCGGCGGCGGTGGGCCAGGTGCCTTCGTTCAGACCGCCCAGGATGACCAGATCGGCCGTCTGCAGGCGCGCCTCCAACGGCCCCAGGATACGGATGCGCGGATGGGTGCCGAAGCGCGGGCGCACGGTCGATCCGCCGATCAGGCGGTCGAGCAGATCGGGCCAGTCGGACAGGCCGACCGGATCAGCGTCGCCGGAAACGTCGAGCAGTTCGGCGAACAGGTCCGCCGCCCGCTCCCCGGCCTCTCCGCACCAGAGCCGATCAGCGCCCGTCTCGGCGTCCGTGGCCGCCGTGAACTCCGCCAGTTCGAGAAAGCCGCGCAGCAGGGCATCCAGCGCCACCGGCCCTGCAGCCATCATGTTCCGTAGCGGTCGCGAGACCTCCGCCAGGGTCAGCAGCCAGCCTGGCGCATCGCCCATGCGTTCATTGCCGGCCACAACCGCCAGAAAACCCTCCAGATCCGCGTGCAGGCGAATACCGCGCATGGCACGTCGTTCGAACTTGCGTACTGCGTGCCGGAGCTCGGCGGTCGGCGATCCCATGCCTGCAAGCGGATGCTTCAGCAGGGCAAGCAATGTCACGGGGCCGAAGCCATCCGCCAGTGCGGCAGCCAGCAGTCCCAGGAACCGACCGGGCGCTGTCAGGCGCAACGGCGTGCCGCCACTGTCGTCAACCGTGACACCGAAGCGCGCGAGTTCCGCCGCGACGCGCCGACCCAGCGCCCGGTCCGGGGTCACCAGTGCCGCTGTCCGGCCCGGTTCCTCCATCGCCCGACGCAGCAGCAGGGCAATGCCCAGGGCCTCCTGCCCCGGATTCTCCGCCTCCACCAGCGACAGTCCCGACAGGGCTTGCTGCGTGATCCCGCTCAGGTCCTGCCACCGGTCCGTGGTGCTGGCCGGGCGCAGGGCCTCGCGCAGCATATGTGCCCGCGCCGGGGACGTGGCGGCATCGGAGGACCAGACGGCAACGTCCGACGGATTGACGTGCAACTGGCGCAGCAACAGCCGCATGCCGTGCTGCGGATGTGCCGGTTCCTCGAGAATCTCCGAATGCTCCCGCGCATCGACATCCACGTCGAAGCCGGGCAACACGATCTGACCGTTCGGCAGACCGGCAACGGCCTGCATCAGGTCGGCTGTTCCGGGTACGCTGCCGGTGGAGCCGGCGATGATGACCGGATGATCGGTACCGGACTGCCGCCAGCGTGCGGCAAGGCGCTGCATCAGCAGGTCACGCCGGGTCGAGGGATCGATCAGGTCCATGTCGGCGAGAATGTCCGGCCAGGCCTCGGTAATGATCGTCAGGAACCGCAGCGTCTCTTCCCAGTGGGCCTGATAGGTGTCGGGCACCAGATGCGCCAGGGCATCGGCAAGGGCCAGCGCCCCCGCAGGCCCCGCTGTCGCGATCGGTCCCGCCGCGACCAGCCGGGCTAGGATCAGCCTGCGCCGGGTCTCCGGCACCGGGGCGGCCAGGTCTTCCTCGTCCACCGGATCCAGCAGGCTGACAGGTGGCTCATCCTCCGACAGGTCACCCAGTGGTCGCATGACCGGCAGCAGCAGCGCCTGCCCTTCACTGACCCGCAGAAAGGCCTCCGTCAGGCTCCGGACGGCGCGGCGGGTGGGCAACAGGACCAGCGCGTCGGGCAGGCGCCCGTCGCCCTCCGGACCATGGCGCTGCAGCAGGACCCGCGCCAGACAATCGACGAAGGGCAGGCCTGCCGGAATGGTCGCGACACTGTGCCTGCCCGAACTGTCCCTGGCAGGCGCATCCATGCTCAGTCTCCCCTGTCGCCGGAACGGCGCAGCTCACGTTCCGCCATCGCCAGCCCGGCAGGCGTTCCCACCTCCAGCCAGTCGCCGTCATGGCGGGTACCGAACAGTCGCCCGGCATCCTGCGCCAGATCATATATCCGGTTCAGCGAGAAGGGTTCGACCGTCATGCCGTCAAACACTTCCGGCCTCAGGATCTGCACCCCGGAGAACAGGAACGGCGCCACCTTCGGGGCCCTGCGGCGGGTCAGACGCCCCGCCGGGTCCATGTGAAAGTCACCCTGACCGCGATAGCCGAGGGCGCGGATGGTCGGCTGCATCATCAGCAGCGCGTCCATGCGATCCGGGTCGAAATGCCGCCCCATCATGGCCAGCGTATCCGTCAGCCCATCGCGCCAGATCATGTCGGAATTGACCACCAGGAAAGGCTCCGTGCCCAGTTCCGGCAGGGCCTTCAGCACACCGCCACCGGTCTCCAGCAGCACTTCCTCGTGCGAGAGCGTGATGTTCGGCGACCCCCGTCGGGTCAGGTGCTCCGCCAGCATGTCGGCGCGATAGTGCAGGTTGACAACGACATCGGTCACACCCACCGCTTCCAGCCGGTCCAGGGTACGGTCGATCAGGCTGCGCCCCGCCACATTCACCAGCGGCTTCGGGCGCGACAGGGTATGCGGGCGAAGCCGTCTCCCGAGTCCCGCCGCCAGAACCATGGCCGTGCGGGGCAGTCCCGGCCGCTCAGTCTCCGCCATCAGTCTCTCCGCTCCAACTCGTCCGCCTGCCGGTCCTCCGGCGCATGTCGCGCCACCCAGTCCCGGACCGGCGCCAGCGCATCATGTGCCAGGTCACGCCGCACCAGTCGCCAGGTGCGCGCCAGCCAGCCTGTATAGGACGGCTTGCCGTCGCGCCGCCACAGTCGGGTGAAGACGCCGAGGATGCGCATGTTCCGCTGCGCACCCAGCACCGCAAGCCGGGCGCGAAACGATTCACCATCCAGACCGGTCATCTCCAGATAATGCGCCAGCAGGGCCGACGCCAGTGCCGGATCGGTCTCGCGGCGCACATCCGACAGCAGCGAGGCCACGTCGTAGGCCGGATCGCCGCCGACCGCATCCTGGAAATCCAGCAGGCCGACCCGCGCATTTCCGGCCCGCTCCGGCAGCCAGATCAGATTGTCCACGTGATAGTCGCGCAGCACCAGCGTGTCACATGACGGGCCGCAGCCCTGGAGCACCTGTCGCCAGGCATCGAGGAAGCTGTCGGTCTCCGTGCCGGAAGCCGGTCGGCCATGCATCTCGGGGAACCGCCATTCGAGGAACAGTGCCACCTCCGACAGCAGCACATCGGCATCGTGGCGCGACAGGTCCGGTGGTGCCTGTCTGCCATGCAGGGCGGCAAGCACATCGATGGCCGCCGTGTAGAGCCTGGGCTCCAGCGAAGGATCATCGACAATCAGATGGCTGAAGAGATCATCACCCAGATCCTCCAGCAGAAGAAAACCGGCCCGTGCATCCTCCGCCACCACCTCCGGCGCGGACAGACCCCACTGCCGCAACAGTCCCGCAACGCGGACGAAGGGTCGTACATCCTCGTTCACAGGCGGTGCATCCATCAATACCAGTACCCGACCGTCCCGGCCATGTACGCGGTGATAGCTGCGGAAGGACGCGTCGGCAGCCAGCGGGCGCACCTCCGCCCCCGAAAGGCCGGCCCCCTGCAACAGGGACTGCAACGCGACCTGTCGCTCAGGTTCCAAGAAACCGCTCCACGATCGCGGCAGGTCCGCTGACCCTGGCCAGGCGACGGTCGGATGCTGCCGTGAGTTCGATCCGCAAGGCCTCCGGAGGTGTCAGGTCGCCCAGTCGATCCGGCCATTCCACGATCACCGATCCATCATCCAGCGCATCAGCAAATCCGAGTTCCAGGACATCATCCGGATCTTCCAGGCGATAGAGGTCGAAATGAGTGATCAGCAGGTCGCCGAGTTCGTAGGGAATGACCAGGTTGAATGTCGGACTGGGCACGTCAATCGACTGTCCCGCCCGCGCCCTGATGACAGCCCGCGCCAGTTCCGTCTTGCCTGCGCCCAGGTCGCCGGAAAGCAGCAACGCATCGCCGACATGCAGGGCTTCCGACAGACGCTGACCCAACGCCCGCGTCGCCTGCATGCTGTCCAGCGGAATGTCGCGCGTGATCATGCCGCCTCAGGCTTCGGACTTGCCCGCCGGACCGGAGATCGGCACAACGGTTCCGGACGCAGCGGTCGTCGGAACATCTTCGAAGTCCTGATCGAACTCGGCATCAAGCGCAATGAAGCGGCACGAGACCCGCGTGCCCACACCGCTCTCCGACTGCAGCGCCACCGAGCCGCCCATCAGTTCCATCAGGCTGCGCACCAGCGCCAGCCCCAGCCCGGCGCCACGGCGGGTGTGGCGGGCGCTGGTCCGGAAGGTCTCGAAGACCCTCTCCTGCTCCTCTTCCGGAATGCCTATGCCGTTGTCCTCGACCGAAATCTCGACCGTGTCCTCGACGTTGCTCACGGAGATAACGACCTCGCCGCCCGGGGGCGTGAACTTCACTGCATTGCTGATCAGGTTGCCCAGGATCTGCTCCACGCGGCGCTGGTCGCTGACCATCTCGCTGAGCGACCGGGCGATATCCACCCGCAGGCGAATCTGGCGACGCTGTGCCCGCTCACGATACTTCTCCAGCACCGAATCGATGGCGTCGGCGATGCGGAACGGTTCCATGTCCACATGCAGATGACCCGCCTGGATCGAGGCAAGGTCGAGCATGTCATTGATCATGGAGAGGAACTGGCCTGACGCCTCCAGAATACCCGAGGAGTATTCCTGCTGCCGCTCGTTCAGGGTGCCGAAATAGTCGTTGTGCAGGATCTCGGCAAAGCCGAGAATCGTGTTGAGCGGCGTCCGCAGCTCATAGGACATGTTCTCCAGGAACTCGCTCTTGATCAGGTCGGCGGCGACCAGCGCCTCGTTCCGCTCCCGCAGGGCGCGCTCGATCCGCAGCGAATCCGTGACATCGATATAGGTGAACAGCGTCTTGGCATCCGGCAGACCGGTGGCGGCGTAATCGACGATACGCCCGTCCGGCAATTCCATGCGGCCATTGTCGGCCCGCATCTCCGTGGCGGATGCGATCAGGCTCTCCCGCATCTCGGCATAGACGCCGGGATCCTCCCAGAGACCGATGACCTGATCGAGCAGTTCCCGGACATGTGGCTGCTTCTCCGTGACCTCTTCCGTGATCCCCAGCATCTGCCGGTAGCCGACATTGGTCAGGTTCAGGCGACCATCCGGCCCGAACACGGCCACGGCCTCATGCAGATTGTCCAGCGTCGCACGCTGCACGGCGATCAGGGTATTCAGTGTCCGCTCCAGCACGATGCGGTCCGTCGCATCCTCGACCATGAACAGCAGACCACCGAAACTGTGGCGGGTGATGGTTTCACGAACCATCCGCTCGTCAGGCAGCTGATACAGATCCTCGAAGGGTTCCAGCAGCGTGCTGAAGAAAGCCTCGCGGTTGCGGCGGAACTGGCGATACTCCACCTGCTCCGGCAGTTTCCGGTTCTGGTGCAGCCGGTCCATGACCTCGCCCAGGGTCGGCTGGTGCCCGACGAATTCCTCTTCCAGACCCCAGAACTGGGTGAAGGCCCGGTTGGCGAAGATCAGCCGCTTTTCCCTGTCATAGATGCCGACAGCCGTCGACATGTGCTGCAGCACCTCGTTGTTGGCGCGGATATGGCGGCGCAGTTCCCGGCGCAGTTCCTCCGCGTCCGAAATGTCGATGGCGAAGCCGGCGGACTCGTCCTCTGACAGCAGCGGGGTCTCCATGACCTGAAAGACCCGGCGCTGCCCCTCCACGACAAAACGCCGTTCCTCCCCGGCGATCGCTTCCTCGTCACGGGCCTTGGCGACCAGCGCCTGCGGTCGCTTGCTGTCGGCCTTCGACGCCAGTTCCTCATGGGTACCTTCGTCCCCCAGCATCTCGGCCAGCGTGGCATTGCGCCAAATGATGTCGCCGGCAATGTCACGCCGCCAGGTCGCGAAGGGCGCGGCGTTCAGCAGATTGCGGTAATGGTCCCGCTCCCGCCCCAGTGATGCCAGCTTGTCCCTCGTCAGTCCGATCTCGGCGGTCTGGCGCTGTACATCATTGCGAAACGCCTCCCGCTCCGCCGACAGCGTCGCCGTTTCCGCGCGCATCCGGCGGAGGGTGCTGGCCTGACGCTGGCGCATGAAGGTGGCGACGGTGCCAACAACGGCTGCACCTGCGATGATGCCGACAGTCAGGACCAGCAGGGGCGGATCGGATGAATCGGCATTGTGGCTCACGGCATGGGCACTGCCGGTCCAGCCAAGGCAAAGAGCCGCGCCTGTCCAGGCACCGGAAAGCCGGCGCCTCCGTGACAGGGCTGCAATGCTCATTCTCATTCGGTCTTGCCTACTCGGTTTCTGCAATATCTTCCCGGCGGACACATTAGGCCGCCGGGAAGATTGAAGGAAAGTAACCGAAACGCGGCCCGATAGTCAGTAGCGGTAATGTTCCGGCTTGAACGGACCGGCGGCCGGGATGCCGAGGTATTTCGACTGGTCATCGGAGAGCCGGGTCAGCTTCACACCCAGACGCGCCAGATGCAGTGCCGCGACCTTCTCGTCCAGATGCTTCGGCAGGACATAGACCTCGCGGTCGTAGTTCTTGTGGTTCTCCCACAATTCGATCTGCGCCAGCACCTGATTGGTGAAGGACGCGCTCATCACGAAGCTCGGATGGCCCGTGGCACAACCCAGGTTCACCAGCCGGCCTTCGGCCAGCAGGATCAGGCGCTTGCCATCGGGGAACTCGACCTCGTCGACCTGCGGCTTCACGTTGTGCCAGGTGAAATTACGCAGGCCCGCAACCTGGATCTCGGAATCGAAGTGGCCGATGTTGCAGACAATGGCCCGGTCCTTCATGGCCCGCATGTGATCGACGGTGATCACGTCCTTGTTGCCGGTGGCGG
>CAXBNO010000133.1:0-7826 GCA_963976775.1 uncultured Kordiimonadales bacterium | reverse complement strand
CGCCTGAGCGAGGGAACCGCCCCATGAAGATCCGTTCTGCCGAGATCATCCGCCTGTCGATCCCCTTCACCGATGGCAGTTCCGGGGTCGGCCTGATGCCGCAGCAATGGACACATCTGGATGTGGCGCTGCTGAAACTGACCACCGAGGATGGCGTCGTCGGCTGGGGCGACGGTTTCGCCTACCACTGCGTCGGAGCCACAATCGCCGCGCTGCAGGACATGGTACTGCCGCATGTCGTGGGCGCGGAGATCGGCAACATTCCGGCCTTCAATCACCTGCTGCAGAAGCGGCTGCACCTGCATGGCCGCTATGGCATCACCATCTTCGCCATCTCTGCGGTCGATACCGCGCTCTGGGACATTGCGGCGAAGCAGCAGGGAGTCTCGCTGGCCCGCCTGCTGTCCGACAGCCCGCGCCCGTCGATCCCGGCCTATGCCAGCCTGGTGCGGTACGGCAATCCCGAACAGGTTGCAGAGTTCACGGCGGATGTGGTCGCGCGGGGGTACCGGACGGTGAAACTGCACGAGATCGCGCTGGACTGCATCGAAGCCGGTGTCGCGGCGGCGGGTGAAGGGGTTCGCGTCACCACAGACGTGAACTGCAACTGGTCACTGGAGGAAGCGCACCGGCTGATGCCGCAGATGCAGCGCCTCGGCCTCTACTGGGTCGAGGAGCCGGTGTTCCCGCCCGACGACGCGGAGACCCTGGGCGCATTGCAGGATCAGTACGGCGTCTCCATCGCCAGCGGAGAGAACGCCTGCACCCTGACCGAGTTCCGCCGCACGATCCCGAAGATCGACTTCGTGCAGCCGTCTGTCACCAAGGTCGGTGGCGTGTCGGAGGCGGTGGCGATATGCAATGCGGCGGCAGCAGCGGGCAAGCGTGTCATGCCGCATTCGCCCTATTTCGGGCCGGGCTACTGGGCCACGGTGCAACTGATGGCGGCGAAGCCGAACGCGGAACTGTTCGAATTCTTCTGGATCCAGCCCGAAGCCTTCATCGACCCGACCATCCCGAAGCCGGTCGATGGCAACATCACCGTGCCCGACCGCCCCGGCATCGGCTTCGAGCCCGACCCGGATGTACTTGCGAAGTATCGGATGGAAGTCTGACCGCACCCCCGGGGCCGAGCCTTGCGCCCTGTGCAGCGGACCCGTGAGGGTGGTTACCTAGAACACCATATTCCAGATCATGTAGCATCGCTGCCAGTCAGGCAACCACAGGGGAGGCAGGTCGATGAGACTCTGCGAAGGACGGATCGCGATTGTCACCGGCGCAGGCCGGGGACTGGGGCGCAGCCATGCGCTGATGCTGGCCGGGCACGGGGCAAAGGTGGTCGTCAACGATCTCGGCTCCGCCGCGAGCGGCATCGGCGAGGATGCCACGCCGGCGGACGAGGTGGTGGCGGACATCCGTGCGGCGGGTGGCGAGGCCGTGGCCGATCACAGCGACGTTGCCACCTGGGCCGGTGCCGAGGGCGTGGTGCGCAAGGCCATCGATACCTTCGGCGACGTCAATGTCATCATCAACAATGCCGGCATCCTGCGCGACCGCATGATGGTGAACATGACGGAGGACGAGTGGGACTCGGTCGTGCGCGTCCACATGAAGTCGACCTTCGCCGTCAGCCATCACGCCGCCAACCACTGGCGCATGATCAGCAAGCAGGGTGGCAATCCGGAGGCGCGTATCATCAACACCACATCCCACTCCGGGCTCTACTGCAACATCGGTCAGACCAACTATGCCGCTGCCAAGGCGGGCATCGCCACCTTCTCCATCGTCGCGGCGCGGGAGCTGCAGCGCTATGGTGTCACCGTCAATGCCATCGCGCCGCGCGCCACCACGCGCATGACGGAGGGACTGCGCGAATGGACGGAGGAGCAACTGGAAAACCGGCGGCCGGAATGGGTCTCGTCGCTTGTCACCTGGCTGGCCAGCACGCAGTCGGCAGGCGTCAGCGGGCGCGTCTTCGAAGCCTGGGGTTACGGCTTCACGGTGGCGGAGAGCTGGCAGCATGGTGCAACCGCGCCTGCATCGCTGGACCCGACCACCATCAATGACAGCATGCGGGACGCGATCGCGAAGTCACGCCCCAACGCGGGCATCGATATCGGTGTCGAACTGGACCCCTGATCGGGTCACGCGACAGGATCGTCAGTCGCCGCCGCCGGGATCGTGCCACTATCCGGTTGCGGCACCGGCCCACTCCCCCTCGGTGCCCAGGCTGCGCGACAGCTGGGCCAGCACCCACTACTGGGAACGGGTGATGCCGAGCGGCTTCATTTCCTGATCGAACAGGGTTCGCCGCATGCGCGAGACGTCATGCACCAGAAACCCGATCCGGAACTGCGGTGACTGCGCCGAAGGCCTTGATGAAGGTGCCGATTCACCGGTGGAGTCGCTGGCCACCATCGTGCCCCCTTCCGAAAGATGTGTTGCTGCCGTTTCAGACACCTTACCGAACGAAACCATACTGCAGAATACCGGTTTCAGACGGGGACCCGGTGGCTGGTGATCACGAGAACAGCAGGACCAGCGAGAACACGATGGCGATCACCGGCACGGTCCAGTGGACATCGGGCGCGCCCGCAGGGGTCGGCACCCGCCGTTTCAGCACAAGCAGGGCCAGGTTCACGACAACGAAGATGCACAGCAGGATGTAGGTCGTTACCTGGGCCAGCTTCTCGATGGGGGCGCTCAAGGCCAGGACGACGATTATCAGGGTTACAACGGCTGTTGCCGCGACAGGGGTTCCCAGACGGTCGCTGGTCGCATGGGCCCAGGCAAACAGGCGGTTCCGGCGCCCAAGGCCATAGAGCACCCGGGCGGCCATGACGATCTGGGCCAGAACGCCGTTCAGCGTGGCGAATATCGCGATGACGATGATCGTGTCCGGTGACCAGCCCGTTCCCGTCTCGAACACCAGCGCGAGTGGCCGCTCGCTCTGCGCCAGTTGCTGCATGTCGACGGCCCTGACCGCAGCGACCGCGACAAGCACGTAGAGCAGTGTCGTGATAATGATCGCACCGACGATGCCGCGCGGCATGGTCCTGACAGGATCGATGGTTTCCTCCGCCAGGTTGACCATGTCCTCGAACCCGATGAAGGCGAAGAAGGCCAGCAGTGCCGCAGCGAGCAGCATCGGGCCGCCTCCGTGCAGCAGGGAACCGAAGTCCACCATCTCCACAAAGGGCGTCACCGGTTCGGCGCTGAAGCCTGCCCCGACGATCAGCAGCAGGCCGACGATCTCGACCAGGGTGAGAACCGCAGCGAACACCAGGGACTCCAGCACGCCGACAAGGGCGATGAAACCCAGCAGAAGGCCGACAAGGATCTCGAGCCAGAATCTCGGCATGTCGACCAGCGCGGCAATATAGCCAACGCCACCCTTCAGGATCGCCGCAGCCGAGATCACCCCGACACAGGCAACCGCCACACCCACACAATCGCCAAGCCAGCCGATACCGAAGGCGGTCCGGACATAGGCAGCTTCTCCCGCGCTTTCCGGAATCCGGGCCGACAGCTCGGCAAAGGAAAGCGCCGAGAGCGCAGCCGCCACACCCGCGACAACGAACGAAAGCGGCGTCAGCGCCCCCGCGACACCCGCAACCTTGCCCACCAGCACATAGATTCCGGCACCGACCATGACACCGACGCCGTAGAGGATCAGCAGACTCAGTCCGACGCGGCGATGAAGGGCCATGGTGGCGTCCTTTCAGGATACCGGGAAATACGGAGAGACGCGGCGATCAGACAGCGGGAGGCACTATCGCATCAGCAGAACAGGCATGCGTACCGAAGCCAGGAAGAACGGCAGGTTCGGCCCCGCCAGAGCCGCGTTCTGCGGCGAGACGATGACGAGCCCGGCATCCGAGCGGATCTGCTGCGCAAGATCTGTCGTCCGGATGGCGGTGGTGATCCGGACAGGAAGACCGATCGATCGCAACTGGGCTTCTGCGTCGGCGGGCGTGACCGCCGCATCGGAAAGGACTTCCACCGCGCGGTCGCTGTCACCCATGAAGCGCCGGGCAGCGGCCAGACCGCGGGCAAGGAATCCGGCACTGTCGGCGATCACCACGATGCGCCCGTGCCCGGCGTTCGCGCCCGGCGGCAGCACCAGGACAGGGGCGGAGACCCTGCGAATGGTGGCGGCGAGCGTCGCCCCCACGTGTCCGGGACGGCGTGACAGCACCAGCAGGTCATCCTGCTCCGCTTGCGATACCAGGGTCTCGGCCACACTTCCGCGCATTGTCCGGAATTCGCAGCGGCACCGGAGCGCGGTTGCGGTGGCCGATACATGACGCGAGAGCATTGCCGACTGCGCCCGCAGGGCGGCATCCATGTCCCGGGCATCCAGCGTCTCCGGGTGGCCGGTGACAGTGCTCACGTGGCGCGATGGCAACCCCTCCCCCGCGAGGACATTCATCATGCGGGAGTCCTCGACAAACAGCCCTTCCGCATCGGCCTGCAGCCGGGTTGCCAGACGCAGTGCCTCGGGCAGCATCGAACGCGCAGCCAGGGAGAGATCCAGAGCCACGACCATCCGGCGGATCGCGAAGCCCGCCGTCATCCCGCACCCTCCTGCGGATCCGGTTCCCGACCCTTGTCCGACGCTGCCGCCTTCGACGCCTTCGCGAAGGCTGTCAGCCTGTCCTCGACCAGTCGGTGAACTGTCCCTTCGGCGAACGCGCCGTCCTCACCGCGCGGGCCTGTCGCCATGCCGGTCAGCAGCGACAGCGCCTCGTCGACATTGCTGACCGCATGGATCCGGAATTTCCCTTCCCGCGCTGCCGCGACCACATCTTCCCGCAGCATCAGATGCCGGACATTCGACTGCGGAATGATCACGCCCTGGCTGCCGCTCAGACCCGCTTCGCGGCAGATGTCGAAAAAGCCCTCGATCTTCTCGTTCACGCCGCCGATGGCCTGCGAAACGCCATGCTGGTTCACCGAACCGGTCATCGCGAGGTCCTGGCGGATGGGGACACCACTGATGGCGGACAGCAGTGCACAGAGTTCCGCCATGGAGGCGCTGTCACCGTCCACCCCGCCGTAGGACTGCTCGAAGACCAGGCTGGCCGAGAGGGTCAGCGGCCTGTCGGGCAGATAATGCTGCGCAACGAACCCCTGCAGGATCATCACGCCCTTCGTGTGCAGCGCGCCGCCAAGCTTCGCCTCACGCTCGATATCCAGAACGCCGCCGCGACCCATGCGCACGCGTGCCGTTATCCGGCTCGGCTGACCGAAGGCGAGCGAACCCGCCTGCAGAACGGAGAGGCCATTGACCTGTCCCACGGCGCTGCCGGCGACATCAACCAGCACGACTTCCTGCGCGATGCGTTCATAGATCAGGTCACGAACCCGGCTGCCCCGACGGATACGGCCGTCCAGCGCGGCGGTCACACTGTCGGCGGACGCCACGGAGCCGCCCCTGGCCGCAGCCAGGTGACTGGCTTCCCGCGCCAGGTCGATCAGGTCACCGACCTGTGTCGAGTAACGCTCCGCGTCGCCTGCCTTGCGAATGGCATGGTCCAGTATTGCCGCGACGGCAGCACTGTCGAGAGGCAGCAGCCCCTCGTCGCGCGCGGCCGTGGAGATGATCGCGGCAAGCTGGAGAGCCGTTTCCGGCTGGCGCGGAATCCGGTCCTCGATATCCGCTGCGATCTTGAACAGCTCCGGGAACTCCGGGTCATGCTCCGACAGCAGATAATAGAGTTGCCGGTCACCGATCAGCACGATCTTCGTCTCCAGCGGAATTGGTTCCGGGTCCAGCGTGACCGTGGAGATCATGCCGAGTGACTGGGCGATCGATTCGATCCGGATCTCCCGCGAACGAAGCGACCGTTTCAGCTGATCCCAGGCAAAGGGCTGCGTCAGTATCTGGCGGGCATCGAGCACAAGGTAGCCGCCGTTGGCCCGATGCAGCGCGCCACCAAGGATGAGGTTGAAGTCTGTGGCCAGCGCCCCGAACTGGGCAATGTGCTCGATCCGGCCAAAGACATTGCCGTGCGACGGGAACCCTTCGGTGATGATCGGCGCGCCGACGCACTCTGCGTTGTTGACGATCAGGTTCGCGCGGTAACGCCGCTGCACCGCGCCGCGCGCCGCCTCCAGACTTGCCTCCGCTTCGCCCGACATGTTCTGGGGCGGGGCAGAGCGCAGGAACTGGGCCGCATTCTCCACGACATCCGTTTCGACTGCATCAATGTGCGCGGCCACCTCCGGCAGATCGGCATAGGCCTTCTCCAGTTCGTCCGTCAGATGGCCGACGGCAAATCGGGTGACCTCCCGCTCAAGCTCGCGGACCTTCTCGCGATGCTCCTTCTCCAGCGCCGGAATCTGCACGACGATGTCCTTCAGCAGGCCCTGCAGGCGCTCGATCTCCGACTGGAACCGTTCCTTTTCGGCCTGATCGAGACCACGAAACCCCTCGGGCGTCAGCACTTCCCCATCCTTCGCCGGCGCGAAGGTGAAGCCCATGGGCGTGCGGATCAGTGCCACGCCGGATTTCTCGGCATCGTCATGGATCTCGGCGAACAGTTCCTGCTGCTTCGACTGCATCGCCTCGTCCAGGGCGCGGCGCCGCGCCTGATAGTCATCACTCTCGAACGCG
The DNA here is from genome assembly GCA_963976775.1 of uncultured Kordiimonadales bacterium. Classification (GTDB taxonomy): domain Bacteria; phylum Pseudomonadota; class Alphaproteobacteria; order Minwuiales; family Minwuiaceae; genus Minwuia. The sequence continues at coordinate 1,207 of CAXBNO010000133.1, read as the reverse complement.
CCGGGAATGGCGGCGCTGAGTTCGTCCACCAGCTTGTCCATGTCGACCTTCAGACGCAGGCCCCGACCCGGGGGAAGCCTGATGGCACGCGGCTTGTGCGGGTTCCGGAAGTTGTGGACGTAACACCAGTCCGACGGTGTCGGCCGTTCCGCCGCAAGCGGCTTCAGGATACTGGAGACGATCCGGTGGCGGCCATGGCCGGGGCCGCCCATGACGAAGACATTGTAGCCCTGGGACGGGATGCCGACGCCGAAGCGGACCGCGTCGATCGCCCGTTCCTGGGTGATGTTCTGGGCCACATCGGACAGCTCTGCCGTTGTCGAGAACCCAAGACTGGTCGGCTCCGTCACCTGACGGAGCTGTTCAGGGGAAACTGCAAGGTCATCGGTCTGCATGGTTCACCTCGATTGTCAGGGTCGGAAATGATGAACTCCCTACCCCGATGCGGGCAATACCCGGCCCGATATGCCTGACCAGCGTGCGGCGAATGCTAGAACATGCCCCGGCGACACCCGTTGATCCAGATCAACCCGGGCACGCGAAGGTCGGGAATGGCGATCATGGTTCACGGAGATGCCGATCACCGGTAGCTTGGCGCGCAGGAACCGGGCGCGGATCAACGTCGGTAGGCATCTCTGATATGGAATTCAACTACATCATCGTCGGCGCGGGCTCGGCCGGTTGCGTTCTGGCGGATTGTCTGGGCCGGAAAGGCCGCGCCACGGTCCTGGTGATCGAGGCCGGAGGTTCCGATGCCCGCTTCTGGATCAAGGTGCCTGTGGGCTATGGCTTCACATTCTCCGACCCGAGGGTGAACTGGCGCTACAGCGCCGAACCGGATCCCGGGCTGCACGGACGGGTCGGTTACTGGCCGCGCGGTCGGGTGATCGGCGGATCGGGTTCGATCAATGCCATGGCCTGGGTGCGCGGGCAGGCGCATGACTTCAACGACTGGGAAAGCGCCGGGGCCGCAGGGTGGAACTGGGGCACGGCGCAGCCGATCTTCGAGCGGTTGGTGAGCCACAGCGAGACCGGCCCCGATGGCAGGACGCACATCCGGGGAACCGGTCCCCTGCGCGTATCCGATCTCAGCGCACACATGCACCCGTTCTCGTCCCGCTTCCTCGAAGCCGCGCGGGAGCTTGACTGGCCGCTGACCGACGACATGAACGGCGAGAATCCGGAAGGGCTCTCGCGATACCGCAGC
>CAXBNO010000132.1:0-7829 GCA_963976775.1 uncultured Kordiimonadales bacterium | reverse complement strand
AGACCGGCAGCACGGTGATTGCGGACGCTGTCCAGGATGAGGTGACGTTCCGGAACGACCAGCTCGACGATCTGATCCTGCTGCGCGCTGACGGCACACCGACCTACATGCTGTCCGTCGTCGTCGATGATCACGACATGAACGTCAGCCATGTCATCCGGGGTGACGACCATCTGGTCAATGCCGCGCGGCAGAGCCTGATCTATCAGGCACTCGGCTGGGACGTGCCCGTCTTTGCGCACATTCCGCTGATCCATGGCGCGGACGGTGCGAAACTGTCGAAGCGGCATGGCGCGCTGGGCGTGGATGCCTATCGGGAGATGGGGTATCTGCCGGAAGCAGTACTGAATTACCTCGTCCGGTTGGGCTGGGCGCATGGTGACGACGAGATATTCTCCATGGAGCAGGCGATCGAATGGTTCGGGCTGGAGGCCATCGGGCGCGGTGCCTCGCGGTTCGACTTCGCCAAGCTGGAGAACCTGAACGGCCATTACCTGCGTGAAGGTGACAATGACCGCCTGACCGGCCTGGTTGCCGAGCGGCTGGGCATCTCGGGCGATGCCGCAGCCATTGCCAGGATCAACGGTCTGATGGACGGCCTGAAGGAACGGGCGAAGACAGTCATCGAACTGGCCGACAGTGCCGCCTTCCTGGTGGCGTCGCGCCCGCTCAGCATGAATGCCAAGGCGGCGAAGCTGATCGACGGCGATGCGAAGGGTGTTCTGGCCGGGGTCCATGCCGCACTTGCAGCATTGCAGAGCTGGGATGCACAGAGCACGGATGCGGCGGTCCGGTCCTATGCGGAATCGAACGGACTGAAGCTTGGCAAGGTCGCTCAGCCATTGCGCGCGGCGCTGACAGGCTCCAACATGTCGCCCGGCATCTTTGATGTTCTGGTGGCCCTGGGCCGCGAGGAGTCCCTGGCGCGGATCGACGATTGCCTCTGACGCGCTATCTTGGGTTCCACGCGAAGGGGACGCGGGACGTGTGCAATGGTCCGGCTTTGGGTATAATGGTTCGCACGTGCGGCATCGCTTTTCCGGTGCCGACAAAGTAGCGTGCGGATGCAACAGATGAGGGGTCAGATAATGGATGAAGCGAAGAAAACCGGCAGTGCCAGCCTTGCAACCGGCGGGGGATCAAACATCGATTTCGATGTCCTTTCCGGCACGGTTGGTCCTGACGTTGTTGATATCCGCAAGCTATATGCCGAGACAGGGCGGTTCACCTACGATCCTGGCTTCACCTCGACAGCCAGTTGCCAGTCGGAGATTTCCTATATCGACGGCGACGCCGGGGTATTGCTGCACCGCGGGTACAGCATCGACGAACTGGCGGAGCATTCCGATTACCTGGAAGTCTGCTACCTGCTGCTGAACGGCGAACTGCCCTCAGCAGAGCAGAAGGCGGACTACGTCAATACCGTCACGCGGCACACGATGCTGCATGATCAGATGAACTACTTCTTCCGTGGCTTCCGCCGTGACGCGCATCCGATGGCGATCATGGTCGGCGTCGTCGGCGCGATGAGCGCATTCTACCACGACTCCACGGACATCAATGACCCGAAGCAGCGGGAGATCGCGTCCTATCGCCTGGTCGCGAAGATGCCTACCATCGCAGCCTGGGCCTACAAGTATTCCATCGGCCAGCCCTTTATCTATCCGAAGAACGACCTGACCTATTCGGAGCGTTTCCTGGACATGATGTTCGCTGTCCCGGCGGAGGAATACCGGATCGACCCGGTCCTGGCCAAGGCGATGGACAAGATCTTCATCCTGCATGCGGACCACGAGCAGAACGCATCGACCTCCACCGTCCGTCTGGCCGGTTCGTCGGGTGCCAATCCGTTCGCCTGCATCGCTGCCGGCATCGCCAGCCTCTGGGGCCCGGCCCATGGCGGCGCCAATGAGGCTGTGCTGAAGATGCTGAGCGAGATCGGCACGCCCGACCGCGTCGGCGAGTTCGTGAAGAAGGCGAAGGACAAGGACGATCCGTTCCGCCTGATGGGCTTCGGCCACCGGGTCTACAAGAACTACGACCCGCGCGCGACGGTCATGCAGGCCACCTGTCACGAGGTCCTGGACCGTCTCGGCGTACAGAATGATCCGCTGCTGCAGATCGCCATGGCGCTGGAGAAGGTCGCGCTGGAAGATCCGTACTTCGTCGAGAAGAAACTGTATCCGAACGTCGACTTCTACTCGGGCATCATCCTGAAGGCGATGGGCTTCCCCGTGGACATGTTCACGGTGCTGTTCGCCTTGGCCAGGACCGTTGGCTGGGTCGCCCAGTGGAACGAGATGATCCAGGATCCGCACCAGAAGATCGGTCGCCCGCGCCAGCTCTACACCGGTCCGGCGCAGCGTCCGTTCGTTCCGATCCACAAGAGGTAAGGACCGGTGGCCCGAAACCGGGCTGTCGGCACGCCCCGGGGCGCCAGACGCGCACCCCGGGTCGGCATTGCGGCGGGCGGGCGGCGTTTCGACACCCCCGCCCGCGTTGCCTTCCTGCATGCCGCGAACGACAATCGGCCGCAGGGGCGGCGACGCCTCGTACTGCGTATCGCGGCTGCTTGTGCGGTTGGAGTCCTGCTGGCGGGTACGCTTCTGGCGGGATGACCGCTCAGAGATCCAGTTCGAAGTAGATCAGCGCCGGTGTGTCTGATTCTCCGACGCCTGCGTCAGGCTCGGCGAGCCTGCGAAACCCCATCGATTCATAGAGCCTGATTGCCGCCGTCATGCTGGTCGCCGTGTCCAGCCGCAGGCTGCGATAGCCCAGCGACCGGGCCGAGAAGACGACCTGTTCCGCCAGCTTGCGGCCTGCCCCAAGCCCCCGGGCGGCGTCGCCGAGATACAGCCGCTTCATCTCCGCCACGCCCTCGCCGAAACGACGCAGCGCGACGACCCCCACGGCTTCCCCACCGCGCCAGGCCAGCAGCAGATCTCCGGCAGGCGGCACATACTCGCCCGGAAAGCGCGCCATCTCCGCGTCGAAACCCTGGAAACAGAGATCGAAGTCGAGACTTTCCGAATAGGCGAGGAACAGCTTCCGGGCGGCCTGGATATCCTCCGGCGAGCGGGCCGGGCGGATCGACAGGACCACCGTTTCAGGTCCGCCGGAGCAGGAACTCCCGCCCCAGCTTCACGCGCGGCTCACCGTCATACTCGACGATATCCGCAGTGGCATAGGTCTCCGACCAGCGGCCCGGCAGATATGACCCCGTCCCCACAAGGTTGATCGGTGCTCTGACGGAGCCCATGACCCGGCATTTTTCCGGTCCGAAGCCGGAGGAGGCGACGATCTTGACGTTCTGGAAGCCCTCCTCATCCAGCCGCTCCCGCAGATGGAAGATCGCGGCGGCGGAGACCCCGGTACCGAGCAGATACCTGAGCTCCGACGCAGTGCGGTACTGGCGTGTCGCCTTCGGCACATGGCGCTCCAGCACGGCGTAGGATGAACTGGGATCCAGCCCTTCGACATACCGGCTGCCGTGGGTGTCGAGACGGATCGACATGTTGCCTTCACTGGCCAGGTCCGGGAAACGGCGGCAGACGGTCAGGGCATCCGTCACCTCGCGACCGAAATAGTCCACCAGCACGGTTATCGGGTCATCCGGATAGACTTCCCGGAACATTTCCGCCGCCCGCAACGTCGATCCGGCGTAGCCGATCAGGGCATGCGGCATGGTCCCCAGGCCCCGGTTCTGGCCAAAGAAATGTGCCGTCGCGTCCGTGGCATTGCCGATGAAGCCGACGACATCCGGATTGTCTCGCTTCGCCGCCGCCGAACCGACGGACGCGGCATAGGCCATCAGCTCCGCCATGTCCGGGCCGGTGCAATGGCGCGCGTCCATTGCCAGGAACCCGGCGTAGGGCAGGTCACCACACATGGCAAAGGCATTGTAGGCCGCGACACAGGCCGAACCGAGCTTCTGGAGATACAGCGTCTCCAGGTCGACCAGATGCTTCAGGCTGCCACTGATATAGAACAGCGGATCGCCGGCACCGACCCAGTCGCCTTCCGTATGGCAGAGCTCGATCTTGAAGGTGACGCCGCGTTCATCCGCCGCCTTTTCCAGCAGCGCCACTGCAAGGCGTGGTGAGAAGATCACCGGACGTCGCATGAATACCGCATAGGTGACCGCAATGTCGCCGAACTTCTCGACGATCGCCTTGGTCCGGCGGAAATAGTGATCCGTCCGGTCGGCAATGTCATGTTCCAGCGACGGGTCCGATACCCGGTCGTTGGCGGCTCCGGGCGCGTCAGAGCGCCCGACTACACGAAGTTCAGGAAGCTTCCCGGAGGGCGACATCACGCTCTCCCCTTTGCTTTCTCAGCATCTCCGCAATCAGGAACGCCAGTTCCAGTGCCTGGCTGGCGTTCAGCCGCGGATCGCAATGGGTGTGGTAGCGGTCGGACAGGGTCTCGTCGGAGATTGCCTGCGCGCCGCCGAGGCACTCGGTCACATCCTGACCGGTCATCTCGAAATGCACGCCACCGAGGCACGAACCTTCGGCGATATGCACCTCGAAGACTTCCTTGACCTCCTGCAGGATCCGGTCGACGGGCCGGGTCTTGTAGCCGGAGGCTGACTTGATCGTGTTGCCGTGCATCGGGTCGCAGGACCAGACCACCGTCCGGCCCTCCTGCTGCACACGGCGCACCAGGCTGACAAGATGGTCGCCCGCCTTGCCCGCGCCATAGCGGGAAATCAGCGTGATCCGTCCCGCCTCGTTGTCCGGGCTGAGGGTGTCCAGCAGACGCATCAGGCCATCCGCATCCAGACTCGGTCCGCACTTGATGCCGATCGGGTTGGTGATCCCGCGCATGAATTCGACGTGCGCCTCATCCGGGTCGCGGGTACGGTCACCGATCCACAGCATGTGGGCCGAGGTATCGACCCAGGTGCCGGAGGTCGAATCCATCCGCGTCAGCGCTTCCTCGTAGCGCAGCAGCAGCGCCTCATGGCTGGTGTAGAAATCCACCTGACCCACGGAGGGTGAACTGTCCGCACTGATGCCACAGGCTTCCATGAAGGCCAGCGCATCGGCAATGCGGTCGGCCATTTCCTGGTAGCGTTCACCGGCCGGGCTGTCGGCGACGAAGCCCATGTTCCACTGATGCACACGGTTCAGGTCCGCGAAACCGCCCTGGGCGAAGGCACGCAGCAGGTTCAGCGTGCTGGCAGACTGGGCATAGGCCCGCAGCATGCGGTCCGGGTTCGGCTGCCGCGCAATGGGGTCTTCCTCGATCGCATTGATGATGTCACCGCGGTAGATCGGCAGTTCGACACCATTCACCACCTCGGTGGGCGATGATCGCGGCTTGGCGAACTGCCCGGCCAGACGACCGACCTTCACCACCGGCAACTGGGCACCATAGGTCAGGACGACAGCCATCTGCAGCAGCACCTTGAAGGTGTCGCGGATATTGTCGGCATGGAACTCGGCGAAGCTCTCGGCACAGTCGCCGCCCTGCAGCAGGAATGCGCGGCCCGCCGCCACTTCGGCCAGCCGGGACTTCAGGTTCCGTGTCTCGCCCGCAAAGACCAGCGGCGGGTTCCGCCGCAGCCGCGCCTCGACATCGTCCAGCGCCGCCTTGTCCGCATAATCCGGCATCTGCCTCGCGGGCTTTTCCTGCCAGGATTGCGGGGTCCAGTTCGTCGCAGCCATCGTACCAACTCCAGAAACACATCGGTGATGCCCTGAATACGCAGGGCAGGGCAGCGCACCTTATAGGTCGTCGAAGGTTGAAAGAAAACGGCGGATTTCAAGGCCCGCCGCCCTTCCCTGACGTCGCGTCATGGAGACGATGGTCGTTCCGCCAGGCCTCAGCCAGCCGCGTGCGACCGGATAAAGGCACCGGCCCGCCCGATTGCCTCCCGCGCCTCCGTCAGCATCGGCCCGAACAGGTGCCAGACATGGATCATCCCACCCGCTTCCTCCAGCGAGGAGGTGACACCGGCAGCCAGTGCATTGCGGTGCAGGCGGCGCGAGTCATCCAGCAGGGTCTCCCGCGTGCCGACCTGGATCAGCATGGGCGGCAGACCGGTCAGATCGGCATGCATCGGCGCGGCCAGAGGTGACTTCGGATCGGCCCCGCCGAGATACATGCCTGCCATCCGGCCAAGTCCCGGCTGTTTCACCATCGGATCGGCATCATGCAGCGTCACCATGGTCTCGCCGGTCCCCTCCAGATCCACCCAGGGGGAGATCGGCACGGCACAGGCAGGTGTGGCCAGCCCCTTGTCCCGGATCGCGACCAGCGCTGCCACCGTCAGGCCACCCCCGGCGGAATCGCCTGAAATCGCGATGTTTCCGGCGGGAACGCCCTGCTCCAGCAGCCAGCCATAGGCCGCGACCGCGTCATCGACGGCTGCCGGGAACGGGTGCTCCGGTGCCAGGCGATAATCGATCACCAGCACCTTCGCATCCGCCGCTTTCGACATGTTGGATGCCAGCGTCCGGTGCGTGTTCAGTGATCCGATGACATAGCCACCACCATGCAGATACAGGATGACCCGGTTCCCTGATACCCCCTCCGCCGTGACCCATTCGGAGGGAACACCGCCTGCATCGACGGTCTCTACCACAGTGCCTTCGGGCACAGGCAGGAAGGCCGCGAGCTTCTCGAACCGCTCCCGCATCTCCGCTGGCGGCGGGTTCTCCGGTGCCGGACGGCTGGTCAGCAGTTCAATCAGTGTGTCGAGTTCCTGAACGGTCATCGGTCCCTCCCCGGATGTTGGCCGTGTTGCGGGCCAAAGTCTGGCGCAGATCGGGCGGAACCACAATGCAGGCGAACGCACGGCACGATCACGCCCAGTTTGTTCGCAACGTGATCGCCAGTGCACTATGTCGGTGACAGACCCACATGTTCAGGCGGCTACGCGATGGCGAATGACGATCAACGCGCCGATGATGACGCACCCGAGGCCGCAACGACTTCGAGGAAGTCCGTTGTCCGGCGCTTCATGCCGCTTGCCGTCATCGTGCTGGCGACGGGTCTGTTCCTGGCGCTGGACCTGCAGCGATTCCTCAGTTTCGACACGCTGCGTGACAATCGCGATATGCTTCAGGCCTTTGTCGGCGAGAACGCCGTTGTTGCCGTGCTGATCTACATGGCGGTCTACGTGGTTGTCGTGGCCCTGTCACTGCCAGGCGGGCTGGTGCTGACCATGACCGGCGGCTTCCTGTTCGGCAATGTCCTCGGCACGCTCTGGGCGGTCATCGGGGCCACGGTCGGCGCCACCTGCATCTTTCTTGCTGCCCGCACCGCACTGGGTGACAGCCTGCGGAGGAAGGCGGGCCCGGCACTGAAACGCATGGAGGACGGCTTCCGTAAGGACGCCTTCAACTACCTGCTGTTCCTGCGGCTGGTACCCCTGTTCCCGTTCTTCGTCGTCAATCTGGTGCCCGCATTCCTCGGCGTGCCGACCCATACCTTCATCGTCGCCACGCTGGTCGGGATCATCCCCGGCACGTTCGTCTTCGCACAGGTCGGTCGGGGGCTGGACAGCGTTCTGGCCACCGGTGGCGAGCCCGATTTCTCGACCGTTCTGACAACAGACGTCGTCATCGCACTGGTTGCGCTGGCTGTTCTCTCGATCCTGCCGGTGGTCGTCAAGCGTCTGAGGCGAAAGCCGGACTGAACCCGAGGTCACAGCAAAGGATTGCGGACAACTTGTACTGTTCCGCTATACTGCGCCGATGATGGGATGACAGGGGCGGCAGATGCCGAACCTGCGACGGGGTAAGCCAGAGGGTCGAATGTCCGCACAGCAACAGGTTCCGGGAAACCTGAGTGGTGTTGAACTGCTTGAGGGACTGCCG
>CAXBNO010000131.1:0-7833 GCA_963976775.1 uncultured Kordiimonadales bacterium | reverse complement strand
AAGAAGGTCATCAGCAGCGCGGCGATGTGCGCCCCGTCCACGTCGGCGTCCGTCATGATGATGATCTTGCCGTAGCGCAGGTCATCCTCGTTGAACCGGCTGCCGGTGCCACAGCCCAGCGCCAGGCTGAGGTCGGCAAGCTCCTGGTTCTGCGCCAGCTTGTCGGCACCGGCACTCATCACGTTCAGGATCTTGCCACGCAGCGGCAATACGGCCTGGGTCTCGCGCTTGCGGGCAGACTTGGCTGAGCCGCCCGCCGAATCACCCTCCACGATGAACAGTTCGGTGTCCTCGCGTTCGCGGGCGCTGCAGTCGGCCAGCTTGCCCGGCAAGCGCAGTTTCCGGGTCGCGGTCTTGCGTCCGACTTCCTTTTCCTTGCGCCGCCGCAGCCGTTCCTCCGCCCGGTCGATGGCGTTCTCCAGCAATCGTTCGGCCACCTTCGGCGCGGCGGACAGGAAATGGTCGAAGTGATCCTTCACCGTGGCCTCGACCAGCCGTGCCGCTTCCGGTGTGGCCAGCCTTTCCTTGGTCTGGCCCTGGAACTGGGGATCTGGAATGAAGACCGAGAGCAGCGCCGTGGTCCCGGCCAGCGCGTCGTCGGCGGTGACCTGTGCCGCGCGCTTGTTGGCGGTCAGTTCGCCATAGGCCTTCAGTCCGCGGGATATGGCGGACCGGAAGCCGCTCTCGTGACTGCCGCCCATCGGGGTCGGAATGGTGTTGCAGTAGGAACTGGTCCAGCCATCGCCGTACTCCAGCCATTGCAGGGCCCATTCGACGCGGCCCCGGTTGTCGGGCAGTTCGACACGTCCCGCAAAGGCCTCCGGCGCGACAACGGTCTGTTCGCCAAGCGTCGCCACCAGAAAATCGGCCAGCCCGCCGGGGAAATGCAGTACCGCCTCCGCCGGGGTGTCATCGGTGGCCAGCGCCGGGTCGATGCGCCAGCGGATCTCGACGCCCGGAAACAGATAGGCCTTCGAGCGCGCCATGCGATAGAGCCGCGATGCCTTCAGCACCATCTTGTCGCCGAAGATCTGCGGGTCCGGGTGGAAGCGGATGCGGGTGCCACGCCGGTTCTGCACCGGACCGAGCGATTCCAGCGGCCCCTGCGGGAAACCGCGGGAGAACGACTGGCGATAGAGCTGCCGGTCACGCGCCACCTCAACCACCATGTCATCCGACAGGGCGTTGACGACGGAGACGCCGACACCATGCAGGCCGCCTGCGGTCTGATAGGCCCCCTGCTCGAACTTTCCGCCGGAATGCAGCGTGGTCAGGATGACTTCCAGGGCGGACTTGTCGGGGAACTTCGGGTGCGGATCGACGGGAATGCCCCGCCCGTTGTCGTCAACGGTCAGGCAGCCCTCCGCATCCAGCGAGACCTCGATCCGGGTGGCGTATCCGGCCACGGCCTCGTCCATCGAATTGTCCAGCACTTCCGCGGCCAGATGATGCAGCGCACGGTCATCGGTGCCGCCGATGTACATGCCGGGGCGCTGGCGGACGGGCTCCAGCCCCTCCAGCACACGGATGTCTTTGGCAGAATAGTCATTGCCGCTTGGCGCACTGGCCGCAGGGGCAAAGAGATCAGTCATGTCATTCATCGATTCGGACCGCAGATACAGGATGCGGCACCATATCAGGCGTGCACAGGAAATCGAGCCACGAGATATGGGTTTCAGGGGTTTTGTGCGGAATGACCGGCCCGGGTCAGGGCATCGCCCCGCCGACGATCATGTTCAGCGATCGAAAAGGCGTCGGTTCAGCGCAGGCCGTCCTTGCCTTCCGCCTCCGCCGCCGTCAGACCGCCGACGCGGGGCAGGGGACGACCGCTGTCGGTGACCGCGACTGCCACGAGGATCTCGTTGGCGCGCGGGGCATCTGACAGCATCACCTCCATGCCGTCGAAGTGGCTGCGGACATAGGCAGCGTCCTTGTGGCCCAGAGGTACGTCGAGGACCTGACCCGGACCGCCGCGCTTTTTCGATGAGGGCACCAGGGCGGCACCCTTCTCGACCGCGGCGCGCAGGGGCTTGCCCAGACGCGGGTGCAGGATGGCTGCCGCATGTTCCAGTTCGCCATCGACGCCGACCAGCGCTGCCTTGCCGTAGCTCTCCGCCTGCGCCGGGGTGATCCCGAGCGCCGCGACGCAGCGTTCGCCCAGCAGGCCCCCCAGTTCCTCCCCGATCGCCATCAGAGGCTCCAGATCCTCCTCGAACCGGCCCGCAAGCGGGTTCGCGATCACCGCGACTGCGGCGGCCTTGCGGGTCGGCGGGCTGATGGTCTGCCCCATCTCCTGATGAATTTCCTCGATGAAGACAGCGATCTTGCGGATCTCGGCGGCCATTCTGATGCTCCCCTGACAGTCCGTGACTGTGGCTCGGGGGAAGGGTCAGACGCGCGGCATTCCTTGTCAAGCAAGGCGCGGCCGGTGTTGGTCGGCGGTGTCTGCGTCGGTGCGTCATTTGGTCCGTTAGGCTCGCGTTGACCGTATCTGGCTCGGGAGCTTAGGTTTCGCCCGCCTTCCACCGGGGCCGGTTTGCAGTGTGTTGAGTACGAGGGGTCTGGTGGGAAGTGCCCGACAGGGTCCGGTCTGACCGGGTTTGAGGCGGGGGCCATGATTTCCCGGATTGCGGGACACTCCTTGTAGCGGGGTGCTATCCTTCGGATGTGAATGTGTCGGAAGGTGCGAGGCATGGTCGATAACCCTGATGGGCGGCGCGCCGGCGATAAGGATCGCAGGGCCGCGCTGGAGGCCCGATTGAAGGCCGCGCGACAGTCCGGGCCGGATGGCCGGGACCAGGCGCGGCTGGAACGTCGGGAGCGGTCGAGGGCTGACGGGCTGGCCTGGCGGATTTCGGCGGAACTTGTGGCCGCATTTCTGTTTTGCGGTTTCGTTGGTTACTGGATAGACGAGTGGTCGGGAACCCGACCGGCCTTCCTGATCGTCGGGCTCTTGCTTGGCGGCACGGTTGGTATAAGAAATGTGTATCGGGTCGCGCGGAAGATCTCCGCGGAGGCCGAAGGAACAGAGGACAGATAAAGTGGCAGCAGGCGGTCACAGCCCTCTTGAGCAGTTCGAGATCAAGCAGCTCATTCCGCTTAACGCGGGCGGCGTCGATATCTCTTTCACCAATTCGGCTCTGTGGATGGTCATTGCCATCGCAGCGGCGACGTTGCTGCTCACCATGGGCATGCGCGGACGCGCCATGGTGCCCGGCAGGCTCCAGTCGCTGGCGGAAATCTCCTACGAGTTCATAGCCAACATGATCCGTGACAATGCGGGCTCCGGTGGCAAGCCGTACTTCCCGTTCCTGTTCACGCTGTTCTTCTTCATCCTGTTCTGCAACCTGCTGGGTATGATCCCCTACAGCTTCACGCCGACGAGCCACATCATCGTCACCTTCGGCATGGCACTGGTTGTCTTCATCGGGGTCACCATCATCGGGTTTGCCAAGAACGGTCTGGGCTTCATTCGCCTGTTCGTGCCATCCGGCGTGCCGATTCCGCTGCTGTTCATCCTGGTCCCGATCGAGATCATCTCGTACTTCGTGCGCCCGATCAGCCTCAGCCTGCGTCTGTTCGCCAACATGATGGCCGGCCACACGATGCTGAAGGTCTTCGGCGGGTTCGTGATCTCGCTGGGTTTCGTTGCGGGCTGGGCCCCGCTGGCCTTTCTGGTGGCGCTGACCGGTCTGGAGATCGGTATCGCGATGCTGCAGGCCTACGTCTTTACCATCCTGAGCTGCCTGTATCTGCACGACGCCCTGCATCCCGGGCATTGATCTGGCAGTCGGGAACTGAAACAACAATTCGCATCAACCTCAATCTGGAACGAAGAGGGTTAGTACAATGGAAGCAGAAGCCGCAAAGCTGATCGGTGCCGGTCTGGCCACCATCGCGCTCGCAGGTGTTGGCGTCGGTATCGGCAACATCTTCGGCAACTTCGTCGCGGGTGCCCTGCGCAATCCCGGCGCCGCCAACCGCGTGTTCGGCAACGTCCTGCTGGGCTTCGCCCTGACGGAAGCCGTTGCGCTGTTCGCGCTGGTTATCGCGTTCCTGATCCTGTTCGCATTCTGATCCGCGCTCCCCGGTCGGGGAGCCTTTCGGAAGCAGGACAGGATACCGGGCAGTCACAGGGCTGCCCGGGAACAAGTGTACCAATGAACGAGGCGTAAACGGTCATGCCGCAGCTAGCAGCAGAAACCTTTGCTTCGCAGCTTATCTGGCTCGCGATCACCTTCGTGATCCTCTATCTCGTCATGTCGCGGGTGGTCATCCCGCGGATTGGCGGGATACTTGAGGATCGCGAGGCGCGTATTCGCGGTGATCTGGACAAGGCGGAAGAACTCAAGGCCGACGCTGACAAGGCCATGGCCGAGTATGAAGCCCGCCTTGCCGAGGCCCGTGCCAGCGCGCAAGGCATCATCGGCGAGATGAAGGCCGAGATGGCTGCCGAAACGGAGAAGCGTCGACAGGAAATCGACGCTGACCTGTCGAAGCGTCAGGCAGAGGCCGAGAGCCGGATCGCGGAACAGCGCGAATCGGCAATGGGCTCGCTGGAGGAGGTCGCGAAGCAGGCCACAGCCGCAGTGCTGGAGCGCCTGACCGGCAAGTCCGACCAGGATCGCGTCGCCTCTGCAGTTGCTACGGTCGGGGAGGGTCGCTGATGTTCATCAGTGCCGCGATGGCTGCGACAGAGGGCGCCGGACAGGCTGAAGGTTTCTTCGAGGATCCGACCGTCTGGGTCGCTCTCGCCTTCATCCTGTTCATCGCACTCGTTATCTACCTCAAGCTTCCGGGCAAGATCACGGCACAGCTCGATACCCGTGCTGACCGTATCCGCAACGAGCTGGAAGAGGCCAAGCGTCTGCGCGAGGAGGCCCAGTCCCTCTACGCCGAGTATCAGCGCAAGGCCGAGGACGCTCTCAAGGAAGCGGACCGGATTGTTGCCCACGCCCGCGAGGAGGCCGAGCGGGTCGGCGAGAAGGCGCGCGCTGATCTGGAGGCCTCGATCGAGCGTCGCCGCCAGCAGGCCGAGCAGAAGATCGCCCAGGCCGAGCAGCAGGCACTGGACGAGGTCCGTGCGAAGGCCGTGAACATCGCCATTGCCGCGGCTACCGGCATCCTGAAGGAAGACATGCAGGGTCCGAGTGGTGTGGCGCTGATCGACAGTTCCATCGACGAACTGGGCAAGCACCTGCACTGATCGACCTGTAGACACTGTCATTCCGGAACGCCGTCGGGTCCTGATCCGGCGGCGTTTCGCTTTGTGCGGCTATCGTCGGCAGGGGGAGCGGGCCGACGCCGATGCCATCATTGCATGAAGCGATCTATCTGCCTGACGCGCCGAACGGCGGGCGGGCCGGACCGGTGGCGGCACCGAGGCACCCGGCGAAGGCCGCATCGAAACCCAGATCGCGTACGGTCAGCCATGCGCCCTGCGCCTTCAGCGCGGGCACGCTGCCCGATTCCGCCCGCACCACCCAGGCACTGAGGAAAGGCATGGCGCGAACCGGCGTTGCGCCGCTGTCGATGATCCGCTGCACCGCCTCCAGGGTAGGAGGCTTGCCCTCGAACCTGACGATCATGCGACCGCTGTAGTCATCCGGGGCTGCCGAGAGCCAGAACAGGAACGCGACAGCCAGCGCGGACAGGCCAAGCGCACCTGTCAGGGCCAGGAGATCCGTCCGGAGACTGCGTCGGGGACTGTCCATATCTCCGATATGCGCGATGCCGGGGCCTTCGTCCAGAGCGGTGGCTGGTATGACGAGAATGGTGCAACGCAACAAAATCGACGAGGCTCTTGTTGTAGCGAAGACAGGGACACTGTATACCCCGCGCCATGACAGTCATTTCGCGCCGCAACATTGCCATCATCGCCCACGTCGACCATGGCAAGACAACTCTGGTGGATCAGATGTTCCGCCAGTCCGGAACCGTACGCTCGCATCAGCAGTTGGCGGAACGGGCCATGGATTCCAACGATCTGGAGCGGGAGCGCGGGATCACGATCCTTGCCAAGTGCACCTCGGTCCAATTCGGCGAGCACCGGATCAACATCGTCGATACACCGGGCCATGCCGATTTCGGCGGTGAGGTCGAGCGTATCCTGAACATGGTGGACGGCGTCATCCTGCTGGTCGATGCGGCGGAGGGGCCGATGCCCCAGACCAAGTTCGTCACCGGCAAGGCCCTGGCCCTCGGCCTGCGTCCCATCGTCGTCGTCAACAAGATCGACCGGCCCGACGGCCGCCCCGACGAGGTGCATGAGGAAGTCTTCGAACTGTTCGATGCACTCGGTGCGAATGATGAACAGCTCGATTTCCCGATGCTCTATGCTTCGGGCCGTGAAGGCTGGGCCTCCGACGATCCAGACAATCGTGGTGGCGACCTGAAGCCGCTGTTCGACATGATTGTGGCGCATGTGCCGGCACCGTCCGGCGACCCGGACCAGCCGTTCCGCATGCTGGCCAGCCTGCTGGATTCGGACCCGTTCCTGGGCCGGACCCTGACCGGGCTGGTACATGACGGGCGCATCCGCACCAATACCAACATCAAGGCACTCAGCCGCGACGGCAAGACCGTGGAAACCCTGCGGGTCACAAAGCTGCTGGCGTTTGAGGGCCTGGAACGCAAGCCCATCGAGGAAGCCTTTGCCGGTGACATCATCGCCATCGCCGGTGTGACCCAGGCGGGCGTTTCCGACACGCTGGCCGACATCTCGGTGACCGAGCCGATCGATGCCCGTCCGGTCGATCCGCCGACTCTGGCCGTGACCTTCGGCATCAATGATTCGCCACTGGCGGGCCGCGATGGCTCCAAGGTGCAGAGCCGCGTGATCCGCGAGCGCCTGCTGCGCGAGGCAGAGGGCAATGTCGCCATCCGCATCACCGAGACGGCGGACAAGGATGCCTTCGAGGTCGCGGGCCGTGGCGAGCTGCAGCTTGGCGTGCTGATCGAGACCATGCGCCGCGAAGGCTTCGAGCTTTCGATCTCCCGCCCCCGCGTGCTGTTCCAGACCGGCCCTTCGGGTGAGCGGCTGGAGCCCATCGAGGAAGTGGTCGTCGATGTGGACGAGGAATATGCAGGTGTGGTCGTCGAGAAGATGGCCGCCCGCAAGGCGGAGATGACCGACATGGTGCCCTCCGGCACCGGCAAGACCCGCATCACCTTCCATGCCCCGTCACGCGGCCTGATCGGCTATCACGGCGAGTTCCTCACCGATACACGGGGCACCGGCATCATGAACCGCGTGTTCCATGATTTCCAGCCATGGCGCGGGCCGATCCAGGGTCGCCGCAGCGGCGTGTTGATCAGCCTGGAGACCGGCAAGTCCGTGGCCTATGCGCTGTGGAACCTGGAAGAACGCGGTTTCATGTTCATCGGCTCGGGCGAGGACATTTATGACGGCATGATCATCGGGGAGCACGCGCGCCCCAACGATCTGGAGGTCAATCCGCTGAAGGGCAAGAAGCTGTCCAACGTCCGCGCCTCCGGCAAGGACGATGCGGTGGTTCTGACCACCCCGCGCCGCATGACCCTGGAACAGGCCATCGCCTACATCGATGACGATGAGCTGGTCGAGGTGACGCCGAACCACGTACGCATCCGCAAGCGCTATCTGGACCGCCACGAGCGCAAGAAGTCGGAGCGCCGCGAGGCCAGCTGACGGCCCCGTTGCCGCGGTGGGTGACCGTCGAACCTGACCTGTGCGTCAGGTTCAGTACATCCGGAATCTGCCTCTCATTGAACGATGGAATGCGCCTTCCCCCTCGACGGGGGAAGGCCGGGATGGGGGTGAATCGGCGCAGCCGAACCGGAGGTATCCAGGCC
>CAXBNO010000130.1:0-7835 GCA_963976775.1 uncultured Kordiimonadales bacterium | reverse complement strand
AGCCGCAGCTTCGCCTCGTCCGTGGTCAGAAACAGCAGCCTGGCGGGTGAGCCATTGGCACTGGTCGGTCCATTGCGCATCAGGTCGTAGAGCGCACGCAGCGTGACTTCACTGACTGGCTTGTCGGTCCAGGCGTTATGCGTTCTGGCGTTGCGGAAGATCAGATCCATTCCGGCATCGTTGAGCATCTGCGACATGTCAGTATCCTTCCCTGCAGGCATTCTCCGGCGCTGCTGCGACTGGTAGTAGTCCAGGCGTGTCTCAGCACCGCCGCCGCCCCTGCATATACAGCAAAGAAGGATTACGAACATGCCAACGACGATGTTCCTTCGGCATTGCTGGGCTGCGCTGCTGGTCTTGCTTGTCGCTGCCCCGGCGCTGGCGGCGGATCACGCCGTGGTGCTGATGTACCATCGCTTCGGTGAAGACGATGTGCCTCTGACCAATATCCGGCTGGAGCAGTTCGAGGCGCATCTGGATCATCTGGAGGCGGAAGGCTACAGCGTGCTTCCGCTGGCGGCGGTGCTGGATGCGCTGGCAAATGGGGAATCACTGCCGGAGAAGGCCATCGCGATCACCGCCGACGACGCTTACCTGTCAGTCATGACCGAAGCCTGGCCCCGCCTGAAGGCGCGCGGCTGGCCCATGACCCTGTTCGTCGCCACCGATCCCGTCGATCAGGGACTGCGCCGCTATCTGTCCTGGGATCAGCTTCGGCAGTTGCGCGATGAAGGGATGGCAATCGGTGCCCATACCGCCAGCCATGGTCACATCACCTTCATGGATCCCGCAAGGGCACGTGCGGATATCGCGCGGGGAATGGAGCGCCTGCAGACCGAACTCGGCCAGTCGCCGGACGTCTTCGCCTATCCGTTCGGGGAGTACGGCCTGCGCTTGCGGAAGACCGTCGCCGACATGGGCTTCAGGGCGGCATTCGGCCAGCATTCAGGAGCTGTCGGGCGCAGCCGCGACCGCTTCGACCTGCCACGATTCGCCATGAACGAACGCTACGGTGAGATCGCGCGCTTCCGCACCGCCGTCAGCACGCGGCCCCTGCCCGTCCGCGATGCCGCACCGGAGGAAACGCAGCTGGAGACCGGTGCCAGGCCGACATTCGCCTTCAGGCTGGACGGAGGCATCAGTCCGGAAGCCGTCACCTGCTACCACTCAACCGGGTCCGATGCCGTTGACCTGACCATCGAAGGCGACCGGATTGCCTTCGAGGCTCCGGCCCCCTTGCCGCCGGGGCGTTCACGGTTCAATTGCACGCTGCCCGATGGCGCGGGCGGCTGGTACTGGTTCGGGCGACAGTTCGTGACCCCCGGCGGAAGGGACTGACCTGATGTTTCGTGGATTCAGCCTGCAGGCGGCCAGCGCCGGAATGCTGTCGGCCTTCGTCGGCTGCGCCAGTTCGTTCGCCGTGGTGCTGGCAGGCCTGAGCGGTATCGGCGCAAGTCCGGCGCAGGCGGCATCCGGCCTGATGGCGCTGTCATTCGCCATGGGTGTTTCAGCCATCATGCTCAGCCTGCGCTACCGCATGCCGATCAGCATTGCCTGGTCCACCCCGGGTGCCGCCCTGCTCGCCACCTCCGCCGCCGTGGAGGGTGGTTTCGCCACCGCAGTCGCCGCCTTCGTCATCTCCGCGCTGATGATCATCCTGGCCGGGCTGTGGCGACCGCTCGGCAATGCGGTCGCGCGGATTCCGGCACCACTGGCCAACGCCATGCTCGCCGGTGTCCTGCTGGGCCTCTGCCTCGCCCCGGTCAAGGCGGTGGCGGAGGAACCGGTCAGCGGCCTCGCGATCTTCGTGGTCTGGGCGCTGGTTGCCCGGTTCCGGCCCCTGCTCGCGGTTCCCGCGGCAGTGGCGGTCGCACTCGGCCTGCTGATCCTGGTGATCGAACTGCCACCGATCCCGATGTCGGCCATCGTGCCCGAACCGGTCTTCGTCATGCCGGCGTTCTCGCTCGCAGCGCTCGGCCTGGCGGTACCGCTCTTCATCGTGACCATGGCCTCGCAGAACATCCCCGGAATAGCGGTTCTGAACGTCAATGGCTATCGCCCCGCCCCCGGCCCGCTGTTCACCGCCACCGGCATCTTCAGCCTGATCGGCGCACCCTTCGGTGGCCATGCGGTCAATCTGGCCGCCATCACCGCCGCCCTCTGCGCGGGCAGGGACGCACATCCCGATCCGGAACGGCGCTACTGGGCGGCCATCGTCGCCGGCGTGTTCTACATCCTGTTCGGCCTCTTCGCCGGAGGCGCGACAGCGCTGGTCAGCGCGGCACCGCCTGTCCTGATCGAGGCCGTGGCCGGTCTGGCGCTGTTCGGCGCGTTCGGCGGCGCGGTAATGGGTGCGGTGAAGGAAGAACGGGACCGGCAGGCCGCGATCGTCACCTTCATCGTCACCGCCTCCGGCCTGACTTTCGCAGGCGTCAGCGGTGCATTCTGGGGATTGCTCGCAGGCGGGGGCATCTACTGGCTGTCACGGGTGCGTCGTACCTGAACCCCGATCAGATCTGCACCCACTCACCCTCCGCCGCAGATTCGTAGATTGCTTCGACGATACGGACATTTCGGAGATATTTATCAACCGAAGTCTCAGCCTTGGCACCATCCAGAAAATGGGCCACGGCATGTTGCTGGAAGGCATGAACGCAGTCGCCGCCGAAGTCCCGGTCCGACCATTCGAAGTCATGCGGACGTTCCGGCTGACCATGCGGCTTCAGGTGCAGTCCGCCATCGCCGTCCAGGCGCAGGCTTGCTTCGGCACAGTCGAGCAGCATCTCCCCCATGGTGAGACGCGGATTCCGCGCCTCCGTCTCCGCCAGTCGGTTGCCGTCGAAGATGCCGCTTGCCCCGTCACGGAACCGGAACAGGACGATCCCGGCGTCCTCTCCCGCAATGACCGGATTGAGCCTGCGCAGATCGGCCATGACCGATCCGACCTCTCCCATCAGATAGCGGAAGGTGTCGATGAAATGCACTGCGGTCTCGTGGATCAGGAACCGGGGCATCTGCTGGAAATAGGGCTGCCGTGCCAGATAGGCATCAGGACCGCGCCCGTCACCGGGCCGCAGCCGGAACTGGATGCCCTGCGGCTGCCCCAGCAGCCCGGAATCCAGCAGCCGCCGTGCCTCCCTGTACCAGGGCTGGAAGCGGAAGTTCTCATGCACCAGCATCGCGACACCGGCCCGGCGGGCGACACGGGCAATCTCCTGTGCCCCCATCAGGTCATCGGCCAGCGGCTTCTGCACGATCATCGGCAGGCCTGCCGCAGCGACTGCCTCCACCACTGCCAGCCGGGCGCCGGGAGGTGTGATGATGTCGACCAGGTCAATTTCGGTGGCGGCCAGCAGGTCCGACACGACCGCAAATGCACGGTCAGGCGCAATGGCCTCCGCTTTCACCAGATCGGTATCACAGACACCTGTCAATTTAACACGATCAATGCGTTGCCAGGAATTGTAGTGAAACTGGCTGAAGTAACCGGCCCCGACCCCGGCAACCCGCAGCACCTCCGTCACAGGCCGCCCAGCCGGGCGATCACCGCCCTGGCCACATCCGCCGTGCGCACCTTGCCCCCCAGATCGACCGTGGTGGCATCACCGGCTGCAAGTGCCTTGCGCACCGCCTGCTCGATATCCGTCGCTCCGGCCAGCAGGCGCGGATCATCCCGCCGCCGTCCCAGCCAGTCGAGCATCAGCGAAACGGAGAGGATCGTCGCCAGCGGGTTGGCGATCCCCTTGCCCATGATGTCAGGCGCGGTGCCGTGGCTCGGCTGGAAGATCGCCACCTTGTCCCCGATGTCACCCGATGGCGCGAGGCCGAGCCCGCCGACCAGTCCTGCCGCCAGGTCCGACAGGATGTCGCCGAACATGTTCTCGGTCACCATCACGTCGAAGTCCCAGGGGCGCTGCACCATCAGCATCGCCGCCGCATCGACATACAGACGGCTGGTCGTCACATCGGGATATTCAGCCGCGACTTCGTCGAAGACCTCCCGGAAGAAGGCCATCGACCCGAGCACATTGGCCTTGTCGATCAGGGTGAGGTGACTGCGCCGCTGGCGGGCCAGCTGGAAGGAGAAGTGAAACAGCTTCTCCGACACCGCGCGGGTGATCCGCATGGTGTCCGTGGCGTGATCGGCGTCCCCGTTGCGCTTGCCCCGGTCGACGAACAGTCCTTCCGTCGATTCCCGCACCAGCACGAAGTCGATGTCCGCCCCGCGCGGGTCCTTCAGCGGCACAGCCTCCGGCAACCAGGCGCGGATGGGACGCACACCGCCGTAGAGGCCGAAAATCTCCCGCAGGTCGATCTGCGGCACGATCTCGGTGCCGTCGGCATAGCGAACGTCCGGCAGCCCCATGGCGGCCAGCAGCGTCGCGTCCGCGCTCTCCACCGCACGGATGGTCCCTTCCGGCAGGGCCGAGCCGTGATCGCGGTAATGACCAGCCCCGGCACCATGTTCCCGGGCATCGACGCTGAAACCATGGCGTCCAGCCACCGCGTGCAGCACATCCAGTGCCGGGGCCGTGACTTCAGGCCCGATACCGTCACCCGGCAGGACCGCGATGGAGATCGTGTCGTTTGCTGTCATGGGTCTATTCCTTCGGGATATTCTGCGCCGGAACGATCTTTCCGTCCTCGTACTTTGGCGGAATGTAGGTGGAATCGGTGCCCTCCCCTTCCGTCGCCCGCAGGACGAGGAACGAGGCCGCGACCAGCACGAGACCGCAGATGGTCAGGATCGCCAGGGGATATGTGGGCTTGCCTTCGTCATGTCGGCGTCTCAGCAGGCGCCAGTAGAACCAGTAGAACACGAAGGGCACCAGGAACAGCAGTACCCGCAGCAGGATGATCTTGGTCATGTATCCTCCGGTTTCGGGTCGGAAAGCCGGGCATGCAGGTTCATCAGCATCCCTGCTGTCGCGCCCCAGATGTAATATTCGCCGAACGGCATCGCCCACCAGCGGCGGGGCGTGCCGTTGAACCAGCCGGAGTGCCGCAGGTGATTGCGGCTGTCGAGCAGGAAGGCAAGCGGCGTCTCGAAGACCTCCGCCACCTCGTAGGGGTCCGGACTGGGTGCAAAGCCGGGCCGGACGATACCGACAACGGGTGTCACGGCATAGTTGGTGACGGTGCGATAGGTATCCAGCCGACCGACGATATCGATGATCTCCCGATCGATACCGACTTCTTCCTCCGTCTCCCGCAGCGCCGTGATCTCGGGCGACGAATCTTCCGGTTCGGCCCGCCCGCCGGGAAAGCTGATCTGTCCGGCGTGGGACGACAGATGTGCCGTCCGTCGTGTCAGCAGAACGGTGGGTCCTTCCGGGCGGTCGATGATCGGCACCAGCACCGCGGCGGGTTTCAGCGGCCTCTCGTCCGGGCGCGCGTCCGGCGTCAGATCATAGTCGGAATGCCCCCACTCGGGCCGGACAGGCTGCATCAGCCGCGCGCGAATATCATCAGGCCTCATGCGTCCTTGCCCCCTGTCGGCTGATCGAGATGCGGTGTGCCGTCCAGCCGACCGATGATGTGGAACACCCCTTCACTCATCACGCCCTGCACCTTCACGCCATCCACTTCCCGTTCCTCGGCAATATCGACCAGATCGTAGAAGACGGAACGCAGGATGATCGCCTGCAGATTGCCCCGCACCGGAACCAGCGGTGTCGGCTCCCCGCTTTCGGGATCGACTTCCACCCGCAGGCGATGCGTGTCATCCAGCACCACCATGTCGTCGGTGAGGGTGCGGAAGGCAAGTTTCTGCGCCTCACCCGCCCCTTCCCGGAACATCTCGACGATATGCAGCGGGGCCACATCAACGGTGATTCGCTGCTTCTCCGCCGGAGTGACCAGATAGTGGTGCCCGTCGTCGTCGCGACGCAGCACGGTGGCGAACAGGCGCACCATGGCTGGCCGCTGGATCGGGGAGCCCTGATAGAGCCAGGTCCCGTCAGCCGTGATGCGCATGTCGATGACACCCTCATGTGCCGGGTGCCACCGGTCCACGGGCGGATAGCCGCGTCCCGCAGCCGCTGACATGCGCTCCGCCAGGTCGGCGACATCCAGATGGGGTTTGTCGTTACCACGTTCGGCCAAGTGCGAACTCCTCTCCCTGTTCGGCATGGATAGCACATTTGTGTTCGACGGAATTGTGCAAGGGCGCGGGATTTCGTTTCGCACTGCCGCTACGCCCAATATAGTCTCCGGTATGCAAAACCTCAGTGAAGCGGGCGAGGCCTTCGCCCAGGAAGTGGAAACGCTCGGCGCCAAGGCCCGGCAGATCCGCGAGTCAGTCGGACAGGTTATCTTCGGACAGCAGTCAGTGATCGACGAGACGCTGATCACCCTGTTTTCCGGCGGTCATGTCCTCTTGATCGGTGTACCCGGTCTGGCGAAGACCAAACTGGTCGTTACCCTGGGCAAGGTGCTGTCGCTCGACAGCCGCCGCGTGCAGTTCACGCCTGACGTGATGCCGGCGGATATCCTGGGCTCCGAGGTGCTGGAGGAAAGCGACAATGGTCGCCGCAGCTTTCGCTTCATCAGGGGACCTGTGTTCTGCCAGTTGCTGATGGCCGACGAGATCAACCGTGCCAGCCCGCGTACCCAGTCGGCGCTGCTTCAGGCCATGCAGGAATATCACGTCTCGGTTGCCGGGGAACGCCATGACCTGCCGCGTCCGTTCCATGTTCTGGCAACGCAGAACCCCCTGGAGCAGGAAGGCACCTATCCCCTGCCGGAGGCTCAGCTCGACCGCTTCTTCATGCAGGTGAACGTCCCATATCCGGACATGGAAGCGGAGCGGCGGATGCTGCTGGCCACCACAGGCGCCGATGAGGCGGAACCGACGATGGTGATGACCGCTGACGAACTGCTGCATGCCCAGCGCCTTGTCCGCCGCCTGCCGGTGGGTGAAGCCGTGGTTGAAAGCATCCTGAAGCTTGTCCGCAATGGCCGCCCGGAGGAGACAGAACTGGATGACGTGCGCAATCACGTCGCCTGGGGACCCGGCCCCCGCGCCAGTCAGGCACTGATGCTCGCCGTTCGGGCGCGTGCCATGCTGGACGGACGCTTCGCCCCCTCCGCCGACGATGTGGCAGCCCTGGCCCCACCGATCCTGCGGCACCGCATGGCGGTCAACTTCGCGGCCCGTGCCGACGGCATCACGGTGGAAAGCATCATCCAGCGGCTGATCGACAGGATCTGAATCCAGGCATATGGCGCTTGACCCCAGGACATTGAGAACCGGGAACCAGGGTTCCAGCCGCTTCGACCCCCGGCTGCGCAATCGTGCCGACCGGCTGGCCGACGCCATGCCGCCGCTGATGGTGGAGGCGGAGCGTGTCGCCCAGACCGTCAGCCAGGGCGTCCACGGGCGCCGTCGGGTCGGTGATGGCGAGAGCTTCTGGCAGTTCCGCCGCTACCAGCAGGGCGATCCCGCGACCTCGATCGACTGGCGACAGTCCGCGAAACGCGTGCCGACCTATGTCCGGCAGAACGAGTGGGAAGCTGCTCAGGCCGTCTGGCTGTGGCGCGATGGTTCCGACTCGATGGATTTCCGTTCCCACCTCGGCCAGACGACGAAACTGCGCCGCGCCACCCTGTTGCTGATGGCGTTGGCGTCACTGCTGCTCAGAGGTGGGGAGCGGGTCGCCTTTCTTGGTCTCGACCATCCGCCAGGCTCCTCCCGCGCCCTGCTGGAGGACTATGCGCTGGCCATCAGCCGGGGGCTGGTGGAAGACCATCACAGCCTGCCGCCGCCAGCCAACCTGCCGCGTTTCGCGCAGGTGGTACTGATCGGTGACTTCCTGACGCCGCTGGACGACGTG
>CAXBNO010000129.1:0-7853 GCA_963976775.1 uncultured Kordiimonadales bacterium | reverse complement strand
TATGCGCTGATCGCGCCGCACCTCAAGCCACGCGCCCACGCCGGGCGGGAACTGGCAAGACAGTTGCGCGATGCCGGGGGAGAGGCATCGTGAACCACGCCGCACCCCTGCTGATCGGTGCGCTTGTGCTTTCCGCCTGCACGGTCGGGCCGGAGTACGAGGCACCGGAGATCAATGCACCGCCGCAGTTCCTCTCCCAGGATGTTCTGGGCACCCTGAACGAGGGTTTCTCCGATCAGACCGTCGTCGCCGACTGGTGGACCGGCTTCGGTGACGGGATCCTGAACGAACTGGTCGACGCAGGTCTGGAGAACAGCTTCGCGATTGCCGCTGCCGCGGCGCGGGTCAGGGAGGCCCGGGCGCGCGTCCGGCTGGCCGGTGCCGGGGACGCATTCAGGGCCGAGGCAGGTGCAAGCTCCGATCTGCAGGCGCGCAGCGATTCGGGCAGCAACCGGCAATCCGCCACCTCGGCAAGCGTCAGCGGGGACCTGGACCTGGCGCTGCCCCTCGACGTCTTCGGGCGCACCCGCCGCGAAATCGAGGCCGCGCGCGCCGGTCTGGAGGTGGCAGAGGCGGAGCTGAAGGGTATTGTTCTCGGCGTCAGTTCGGATATCGCGAGCGAGTATCTCGGCATGCGCGGCACCCAGCGCCAGCTTGAACTGCTGCGCGAGTCGGTGCTGCTGCAGCAGAAGACGCTGACCATCGTCCGGAGCCGTTTCGAATCCGGCCTGGCACCGGAGCTTGATCTGCGCCGGGCCGAGACATCGGTCGAGAGCCTTCGCGCCGCCATCCCGCCGCTGGAGCAGGACATCCGGAATTTCCGCAACCGGATCGCCCGGTTGGCGGGTGCGTTCCCCGGTGCGTACGAGAACATCCTGAAGGAAGCCCGGCCGACGCCTGATTACGACAGCCCGATCCCGCAGCTACTGCCGCTGCAGGTGCTGTCCACACGCGCCGACGTCCGGCAGGCGGAGGCGAACCTGAAGCAGGCGATCGCCGGGATCGGCGTGGCCGAAGCCGAATATTATCCGGTCTTCGAATTGAGAGGTGCCCTGAACATCGGCGCAGGCGGCGGCGTCTCGGGACCAGGCGTGCTGATCGGAACACTGTCGGCGCTGGTGCGGCAGGTGCTGGCCGATGGCGGCGTACGGGATGCCAATTTCGAGATCGCGACAGCCAGGGCAGATGCGGCGCTGGCCGATTACGAACAGACACTGCGCGAAGCCACTGAAGAGGTGGAAGCGGTTCTGGCCGCCATCCGGTCGTCGGGGCTGCGCCAGGTCTCCCTCAGGAAGGCGGTCGATTCCAGCCGACGCAGTTTCGCTCAGGTCGAGACCCTGTACCAGCAAGGGCTCATCAGCTTTCTCGACGTGGTCGACGCGCAGCGAGTCCTGGCGGATGCCGAGCAGGATCTCGCCAGGGAGCGGACCAACTACGCCACGCAGATTGCCGTCCTGTTCAGGGTACTGGCGCCGGCACGGACCGGGTGATCGTCCATTCGATACTGTCGGTGCTGACGGCGGTCTCCAGCTCCATGAAGGCACGGTGGGAATTCACCACTCCGCGCCAGAGTTCGATCCAGCAAGCCAGCAGGTCCGCGCGCTCCGCCGCCGTCAGCCCGCGCACGATCCGCAGTCCGGTCTGCCTGACCGTGACGGCATTGCCGGACTCTGACCCATCTATGCCGGTCTCATCCCCCATTCCGCCGAACAGGGCTGCAAGCAATCCCGCGACCGCGCCCGGGCCACCATCGTCGGTTCCCAGGGTGTCCGCAATCTTGCGCCCGTTCTGCAGCCCGGTCAGCCGTGCGGCGGCCTTCGCCAGTTCCAGGGCGCGGTCGCGACCGAGGCTGCCGACCAGTTCACGGATGCCGTTGCGGATATACTCGACAGCGTAGTTCCGGTTCGCCTTCACCAGCCGCAGGTCGCTCCACTGGTCATCGGGCGGTGCGGTCTGGGCATCGGCGTCGAACGCCGGGGGCCGTTCATCGGGGGCAAAGCGCAGCCGTTCGGCGGCACTCAGGTCGTGATCATATTCCCTGAAATAGCCACAGAGGCCGAACTGCCCGGTCATGTCCTCGGAGACGCAGACGAAGCCCAGCCGGGGGTTCTTCAGCGAGACGCCGTTCTGCGCATACCATCCCTTCAGGAAGCCGCGACTTGCCTCCACCGGCACGCCGCAGAGCGTCGGGCCGTCATACATCCAGCGGGGATAGCGGAAGCGGACCCAGGCCTTGCGGTCCGATTCCTCCATGTATTCAACGGGCACGCCGCCCATGCTGTTCGAAAGCACGTGATAGCGGGCGCAGGCAACCGCATCGGGCAGTCCCTCGAGGCCCAGCTTGGCGAAGCTGGAGAGAAACTTCTCCTCGTGCTGGCGCCGGAACAGGCGAAACATCCATTCGCCGATGACCTCCGGCCCCTCGCGCACGGCAACCATCAACTGCAGCCCCAGCAGGTACTGGTGATGAATATCCGCCTGAGCCTTGATGGCGCGCAGGTTCTCGCTCATTGTGCTGACCAGCTCCTGTTTCCCTGCGGCCCGCGACAGGCCGGGGCGCAGGATAGCCCATTCCTGACGATGTTCCAGATGGTGGATCGGCAGGTCTCGTCCGTGGCCGGCACAGGCGTTCCGGATGCTGGTTCGATGTACAGGTGGGTGACGCAGTGCACCCGTCCGTGCCGCCGTCGCGCCGGGGACGGCGCTGAACTGCAAACGCCGTAATCTGGGCTGACGGTCAGCCTGTGCTAGAGTTCGCAAACACCTCACCGTCAAGGATCCGAAATGCTCGACCTCCAGAACCGCACCTCCATCTACCAGCCCAGCCAGCCGGGGCTGAAGTTCCCCGAGGAACCCAAGTTCAATTCCAACGAGGAACTGCGCCTCGACCGCAAGAAGCGACTGGTCGCGGCCTGTCGCGCGTTCTCCCTGCAGCAGTTCAACTTCGGCTTTGCGGGGCACCTGACGATCCGGGATCCGGAGCACCCCGAACTCTACTGGACCAACCCGATGGCGGTGCACTTCGACCGGGTTTCGCTTTCGAACCTGATCCTGGTGGACCATTCGGGCAAGGTGATCGAAGGGGACTACGCCGTGAACCGGGCGGGCTTCGTCCTGCATGGCGCGGTGCATGACGAACACCCGGACATCCTGGCCATGTGCCATGCCCACACAATCCATGGGACGGCCTTTGCGGCGCTCGGGCGGCCGCTGGAGCCGATCACCCAGGATGCCTGTGCCTTTTTCGAGGATCATGTGGTGATCAGGGACGAGGCCGGACATGTTGCGGTCGATGAAGACGCGGGGCCGAAGGTCTCGCGGGCCTTCAAGGGCGTGAAGGCGGCAATCCACCAGAATCACGGCCTGATCACGGCGAGCCGTCACAGCATCGACGCCGCCGCCTTCTGGTTCATTGCGATGGAGCGGTGCTGCCGACAGCAGTTGTTGGTGGAAGCGACCGGCCACAAGCCGGTGCATGTTCCGGTCGAAAGCGCCCGCTACAGCCGGGAGCACGTGGGCAGCGAATATATCGGCTGGCTGCACTTTCAGCCGATCTACGAGCAGTTGGTCGAGAGTCAGCCGAACATGTTCAGCTAGAGCGGTTCATCGGGTGATGGAAGCGATGCTGATCACCTGCGCGCCCTAAACATTCAATTTCTTGAATTTATCACCACGTTGCGTACTCTTCGTGTCATGTGATCGACAGGGAGAGTTCGCGCATGGTTTCCGCGCTTGCAGGTGATCCGGCCAACAGGCTGCCGGGCTTCGGGGGGCGCAATGCCCCCCGGAAGTCGGCCCCGGCGTAATGACAGGCGAGCGGAAGGATCGGGAGAAGCTGAAGCAGACCGTTGACCGGCGGGTTCATGCGGTCGGCAACCTGCTGGTCGACAGCTTCCATTACCTGGCCCTGTTTGCCATCGGGGCTGCGACGGTCTGGTCGGCCTTCTTCGCCTTCGTCGAGATGGTACAGGATGGACGGGCCGGCGTGGCCGATATCCTGCTGCTGTTCATCTATCTCGAGATCGGCGCGATGGTCGGAATCTACTTCAAGACCAACCACCTGCCGGTTCGCTACCTCATCTATATCTCCATCACCGTACTGGCGCGGTTCATGATCGAGACGATCAGCCTGGAGCACAAGTCAGGCTGGTACATCCCGATCCTGTCCGGGTCGATCCTGTTGCTGGCCATTGCCGCTCTGGTGCTCCGGTTCGGATCACATCGCTACCCTTCCTACGAACCTGACCGCCGTGATCCGGCAGAAGGCGACAGTTGAACAAGGGAATTTCCCATTGACACGGTGTGGAATACGGCTGCAAATATTCGAAAATAAGAATTCATGGGAGAATGGCGATGCTTGCCTTGCGGCGGACCGCCAATGCAGGCGCTTCCGCGCTCTGTCTGATGGCTTCTGGCGCATTTGCGGGCGACGCCGACTACGGCGCGTACCTGTCAGGCGAATGCGTTCCCTGCCACCAGAAGTCCGGTGCCGACGACGGTATTCCTTCCATCGTCGGCTGGGACGCGGCCAGTTTTGTCGCTGTCATGTTGTCCTACAGGCAGGGCGGGCGCGACAGCGAGGTGATGGTGAATGTCGCGCAGTCACTGGACCTGGAGCAGATCGAAGCACTGGCCGCCCATTTCGCGACAATCGAACACCAGGAAGAGTGAAGCAATCGAACGGGGAGAAAGCAGATGAGCATGACCCGCAGGCAATTTGCCAGGATGGCAGGCGCGGCGGCGCTGGCTTCCGCCGCTCCGCTGGGCTTCGTTCATGGCGCGGCGCGTCCGAAGGTCGTCGTGATCGGTGGCGGTGCCGGTGGCGCGACGGCGGCGCGCTACATAGCCAAGAACTCAAAGGGTGCGGTCGACGTCACGCTGATCGAGCCAACGCGGATGTACTACACCTGCTTCTTCTCCAACCTCTACATCGGCGGTTTCCGGGATCTGGCCTCCATCGGCCACACCTACGGGAAACTGGCCAGTGACTATGGGATCAATGTCGTGCACGACTGGGCGACAGGCGTGGACCGCGCCGGCAAGACGGTGGCTCTGGCCAGCGGCGTCAGCGTTCCCTACGACGCGCTGGTGGTTTCCCCCGGTATCGACTTCAAGTACGAGACCCTGCCCGGCTATTCGCTGGAGGCTGCCAGCCGCATGCCCCATGCCTACAAGGCCGGCACGCAGACGGCCCTGCTGAAGAGTCAGATCAACGCCATGCCCGCAGGCGGCACCTTCATGATGGTGGCCCCGCCGAACCCTTACCGGTGTCCCCCCGGACCCTACGAGCGGGTCTCCATGGTCGCCCACGTGCTGAAGCAGACGAACCCGACGGCCAAGATCCTGATCATTGACCCGAAGACCAAGTTCTCCAAGGGCGGCCTGTTCTCCGAGGGCTGGGAGAAGTATTACCCCGGCATGGTCGAGTGGATCGGCGGCGACGTTCATGGTGGTATCAGGTCGGTGAACGCCGAGGAGATGTCGGTGGAGACCGACTTCGATACCTTCAGGGGGGACGTGGTGAACGTGATCCCGGCGCAGAAGGCCGGTCATATCGTCGAGGTCGCGGGTCTGACCGACGCCAGTGGCTGGTGCCCGATCGTCCCCGCAACCATGCAGTCGCGCATGGATCCGAGCGTCTATGTGCTGGGCGACGCGACCGTGAACGGGGACATGCCGAAGTCGGGCTTCTCCGCCAACAGCCAGGCCAAGGTCTGCGCCATGGCCGTGCGCCATGCCCTGACGGGTTCGAAGATGTTCCCGGCGCGGTTCCGCAACACCTGCTGGTCGCTCATCGAGGCCAATGATGGTGTCAAGGTTGGCGCGAACTACGAGGCGACGGACGAAAAGATTGCCAGCACGGGCGGTTTCATCTCCCAGACGGGTGAGTCGGCCGACCTGCGCAAGAAGACGTATGAGGAGTCGGTTGGCTGGTACCAGGGTATCACCACCGACATGTTTGGCTGACAGGAGGTTTAACTGACCGAGTTCACACCATTATCTGCATTGATTGGCGGTGCCCTGATTGGCGCCGCCGCTGTCATGCTGCTGGCGCTGAATGGCCGGATCGCGGGCATCAGCGGAATCGTCAAGGGGCTGTTGCCGCCGGAGGGCGCGACGGATGCCGCATGGCGTATCTGCTTTGTCGTCGGCATGGTCGCCGCGCCCTGGCTGGTCGGGCTCGTGACCGGTGAACTTGCGGTTCCCGCAGTTCCCGGAAACGGACTCTGGATGGCTGTGGCAGGTGTGGTCGTGGGCGTCGGAACCGCGCTTGGCGGCGGCTGCACCAGTGGTCACGGAGTCTGCGGCATGGCGCGCCTTTCGGGCCGGTCCATCGTTGCCACCCTGACCTTCATGGCGACAGGCGTGATCACGGTCTTCATTGTGCGCCACCTGTTGGGGTGGGGGTCATGATGCGGGCACTGGCAGGACTTCTTGCAGGACTGGTCTTCGGACTTGGTCTTGTCATTTCCGGCATGTCCAACCCGGCGAAGGTGCTCAACTTCCTCGATATCAGCGGAACCTGGGACCCGAGCCTGATCTTCGTCATGGGGGGCGCGCTGGTTGTCACCTTCATCGGATTCAGGTTCGTGCTCGGCATGTCCGAACCGGTCCTGGACACGCAGTTCCATCTGCCCGCCCGTTCGGACATTGACGTGCGGCTGGTCGCCGGTGCGGCGCTGTTCGGCATTGGCTGGGGGATCGGCGGCTATTGTCCGGGTCCTGCTCTCACCTCCGCGACCCTTGGGGGATGGCCCACCCTCGCCTTTCTGGGGGGCATGATTGCGGGAATGATCGCGGTCCGGATCGCGCAGCCACGGTCGCTGTCGCCCGCAACCATCGCCAGATAGACAACAGGGGTATCATCATGATCAGCCGACGCAGTTTCACGGCCGGTGCCCTGGCGCTCGGCACCCTGCCGCTGCTCTCGTCTGCGGCCCCGGCAGCCGTGGAAATCGGTGACAACGGCCTGCACCTTCAGGACTGGTTCCTGGACAGCTTCCTGGACCTGAACGATGACCTGGTCACTGCCGCCGACGAAGGGCGCCACCTGGCCGTGATCTTCGAACAGCGCGGCTGTCCCTACTGCAGGCAGATGCACGAGGTGAACCTGGAGGATGCGCGCGTCACCAGCTACCTCAGACAGCACTTCGACATCCTGCAACTGGACCTGCGGGGCAGCCGGGCCGTCACGGATTTCGACGGCGAGGAGATGGAGGAGCGGGAGTTGGCGCGGCGCTGGCGGGTCAATTTCACGCCGACGATCGTCTTCTTCCCGGCCGATCCTGCCGCAGTCGCCGGGATGAACGGACGGGAAGCGGAGATCGCACGCATGCCGGGCTATTTCCGCCCGCTGCCATTCCTGTCGATGTTCGAATATATTGCCGAAGGCCATTACGCCGAACAGGACTTCCAGCGTTATCTGCGTGACCGCTTCGCGCAACTGCGTGAGGCCGGCACGGACCCCGAGAACTGGTAGGCGTGAAAGGTGCGATGGAGATCGAAGCCCATATCCTGATGGCACTGTGCGGCTTTGGTCTCGGAACCATTGCCGGACTTGCCGCACGTGGGGCCGACTTCTGCACCTATCGCGCCATTGAGGACTGGTGGGTCACCGGCAGCAACACGCGGCTGCGTACCTGGGCGCTGTCCATCGTCGTGGCGATGGTCGTGGTGCAGGCGATGTTCGCCGCCGACATGGCCCGTATCGGTGACAGCTTCTATCTTGCCCCCTCGCTTGGCTGGGGTGGTGCCATTGCGGGCGGCCTGCTGTTCGGCTGGGGCATGGCGATGGTCGGCACCTGCGGCTTCGGCATTCTGGTGCGGCTGGGCAGCGGCGACATGCGCGCGGT
>CAXBNO010000128.1:0-7856 GCA_963976775.1 uncultured Kordiimonadales bacterium | reverse complement strand
CTACCTGCGCGAGATGTACCAGCGGAATCATCTGATCGAGCCTGGTGCGATCAAGATGAACGGTGTCGGCATCGACCTGTCGAACGTGAAGGTTCCGGTCTACCTGCAGGCGGGCAAGGACGACCACATTGCCCCTTACACCTCCGTCTTCAAGGCAACGAAGCACTTTGCCGGTCCCACCCGTTTCATGCTGGCCGGTTCCGGGCATATCGCCGGTGTCGTCAACCCGCCGGAGCCGGTGAAGTACCAGCACTGGACCAACGACAAGCGCAAGAAGTACGACACGCCTGAAGCCTGGCTGGCCGACGCCACCGAGCATCCGGGAAGCTGGTGGCCGGACTGGCTCAAGTGGATGCAGAAGCATTCGGGCAAGAAGGTACCGGCCCGGGTGCCGGGCGAGGGCAAGCTGGCCGTGATCGAGGATGCGCCCGGCAGCTATGTGAAGGTACGTTCCTGACCCCGATCCGCGATGGATCGACCGTGCGACCGCGGGGCGCGATTCTGTGCCCTTGCGGTCGCCTGTCTTTTGCGCAATAACCCGCGGCTCGGCGTCCTGCCCGGTCTGTCATTCAGGCATTCGGGGTATTCGAGCCAGCGGGCCTTTCGGGACCCCCGCTGGTGGGCGCTGATCAACCCGGAAGGAAGCAATGGCAACCTACGAGACTGTCATGATCGCGCGGCCGGATATTTCGGCCCAGCAGGTGGAACAGCTCAACGAGCACTTCACCAACCTGATCAAGGAAAATGGCGGAGACGTGAAGAAGACCGAATACTGGGGTCTTCGCAGTCTCTCCTATCGCATCAAGAAGAGCCGCAAGGGCCACTATGTCCTGCACAACCTCGACGCTCCGGCACCGGCGGTGCAGGAGATGGAGCGCCAGATGCGTCTGCACGACGATGTTCTGCGTTACATGACCGTGAAGGTCGATGAGCTGGAGGAAGGTCCCTCCGTTCAGATGCAGAGCCGTGGTGGCGGACGTGATGGCCGCCGTGGCGGTGGCCGCCCGGGCGACCGGGACCGTGGCCCGCGCCGCGACGACGACCGGGGTCCGCGCCGTGATGGCGATGACCGTGGTCCGCGCCGTGAAGGTGGCGAACGCCGTGAGAAGGAGGCCAGCTGATGCAGACCACTACCGAACACAAGGGTGTTGTCCGCTCTGCCGTGAAGGGCGCCCGCCGTCCGTTCTTCCGCCGCCGCAAGACCTGCCCGTTCACGGGCGAGGGCGCGCCGAAGATCGATTACAAGGACGTGCGGCTGATGCAGCGGTACCTGTCTGAGCGCGGCAAGATCGTGCCAAGCCGGATCACCGCCGTTTCGGCCAAGAAGCAGCGTGAGCTGGCCCGTGCGATCAAGCGCGCCCGCTTCCTCGCCCTGCTGCCTTACGTCCAGGACTGACGCAACCCCAGTTGAGGAAGGAGACAGACTGATGAAAGTCATTCTTCTCGAACGGGTCGAAAAACTTGGCCAGATGGGTGACGTGGTCACCGTCAAGAACGGCTTCGCCCGCAATTATCTGCTGCCGCAGGGCAAGGCAGAACGTGCCACCTCTTCGGCGATGGAGGCTTTCCAGTCCCGTCGTGCGCAGCTCGAGGCACAGAACCTGAAACTGAAGGCAGAGGCTGAAGACCTTGCCGGTCGCATGAACGATATTTCGGTCGTGCTGATCCGTCAGTCGTCCGACAGCGGCCAGCTCTACGGCTCGGTCAATACCCGTGACATCGCCACGGCGGTGACGGAAGCCGGCTACACCATCGACCGCAAGCAGGTCGAACTCGGTCGTCCGATCAAGACGCTGGGCCTGCACGAGGTTCTGGTGCGGCTGCATCCGGAGGTGACGCTGACCGTCGAGGCCAATGTCGCCCGGTCCGAGGATGAGGCCGCTGCGCAGGCGCGTGGTGTCGATGTGCTGAATACCGATGACGACGACGAGGACGTGCTGGATATCGAAGAGGCTGAAGAGCTGTTCGAGGAAGGTGCCGCAACCGCCGAGGAACTGGTGGAAGCCATCACCGGCCAGAAGATGGAAGAGCTTGACCCGTCTGAATCGGATCAGCCGGACGTCTGATACGCCGACGCACGATTGGTGATTACGTTTCGGGGGCGGGAACCATATGGTTTCCGCCCCTGTTTCGATTCACGGCATGCGTCAGGAGGTGTCCATGCAACAGCGTCGCTTCATCCAGTGCGATGTCTTCACCGACCAGCCGACCAGGGGCAACGGACTGGCTGTCGTTGTCGAGGCCGAGGGCCTGGACGACCGGCAGATGCAGGATTTCGCCGCCTGGACCAATCTGGCGGAGACGACCTTCCTGCTGCCCCCGTCGGGACCCGGGGCCGACTATCGGGTGCGGATATTCACACCGACGCGGGAAATGCCCTTCGCCGGGCATCCGACGCTGGGCAGTTGCGCGGCCTGGCTGCACGCGGGCGGCAAGCCGAAACAGCATGATCTGGTGCGTCAGGAATGCGAAGTCGGTGTCGTCGAGATCGACCTTCGCGGCGACGTGCCTGCCTTCGTTGCCCCGCCGACGCGGATCATGCCCATGGCGGAGGCGCATCTGCAGGCCATTCTGGCGCGGCTGGAGATTCCGTCCGACAGGGTGCGCACGACCACGCAACTGGAGAATGGTCCGCTCTGGCAGGTTCTGGAACTGGCCTCTGCCGATGATGTGCGGGCGGTCGAGGCCATGCGGGTGCGATGGCCGGAGTTCAAGGCCATCGGGCTGATCGGGGCGCATCCGGACGGCGGCGAGGCAGACTATGAAGTGCGCATGCTCGCCCCTTCCAGCGGCATGAGCGAGGACCCGATCACCGGTTCCCTGAATGCCGCCATCGCCCGCTGGTTCCGCAGCCTGGGCCGCCTGGATCGTCCGCTGCTGATGGCCCAGGGCGGATGCATCGGTCGTGTCGGGCGTGTCCACATCCGCCCTGACCCAGCGGACCCCGACCGTATCCTGATCGGCGGCCAGACCCTGCTGCTGATTGACGGGACGGTGACCCTCTGAGCCGGCAATCCTGCCTTCCGGGGCTGGCAAAGGGCACCTGACAGGATGCATTTGTGCATCTGGTGACAAGTACGCCTGTTCCAAGGTGGCCGGTCTGGCCACTAGACTGTCGTGCGCGCAACATCTGCGCGTCTTGCCGCTTGGGGGGGACAGGAGGTCGCGATGATCAGTGCATTGGACAGTCGAACGCCCTCCGGATCGGCCGCAACGGTGGTTGCCGATATCAGTCGCATGCCGACAGCACAGCGTGTCGGTGCCTGGACGGAATCGATCTACGAACACTATTACCCGCTTGACCTGACCCCGACCGGCGACGGGTTCCGGCATGGCGAACTCAGGATTCTGGACCTGCCCGGAATCAGGCTCGGTGCACTGGACAGTGACGGCTACACGGTGCATCGGCGCCGCAACCATGTGGCATCGAACGGTTCCGACTTCTATTTCATTCCGGTTCCGCTGCACCACGAGCTCGGACTGCAGCAGGACGGTCGGGACACGGTGCTGCACCCCGGTGAGGCCGCGGTGATCAACACCAGCAATGCCTATGCCTATCTGCAGCACACGCGGAACCGGGTCGCCACGCTCCGACTGGACGGGCCGGGCGTGCGGGCACGGGTGCCCTTCATCGATGATCTGGTTGCCGTCCCCTTTCGCCGCGATGCTGTGCTCACCGGCATGATGGTTGATTTCGTCCTGTCGGTGTTGCGGTGCGCGGATGATCTTGATTCCTGGTCTGCGCAAGCACTGTCCGATCAGATGCTGGACCTGATCGGACTGACGCTGACGGCGGATGCCGATGCGGGCGAGAGCGGCGAGACATCTGTCAGGCTGGCACATATCCGTCGCATCATTCGTGCAATCGATACCAATCTGGGACAGTTCGATCTGGGCGTCGAAGCGATTGCGGGGTCCCTGGGACTGTCGCGCCGCTATGTGCAGCGGCTGGTGGCGGAGCGGGGAGAGACGGTGTCCGGCCTGATCCGTGACCGGCGCATTGCCGCCGCCCGCCGTCGGCTGGCTGATCCGGCGCTTTCCGGGGTGTCCGTCGCAAGTATCGGCCATGCGGTCGGCTTTGCGGATTCAACGCGTTTCAGCCGGGTCTTTCGTGAGCTCACGGACTGCTCCCCCGGTGAGTTTCGCCGCGAGACCCAGGCCCGGATGCGGTCCTCGGCGGTGATCGCGGACTGATCTGCCACGGGGCATTTGTACCGTGCGTGCGCCGCCGCCCGCTGGCCACTCCATCAGGCTCTGCGGTATCCGGATGCATCAGACAGTTGCAGCAGAGCCACTGCGTTGGCTATTTTTGCAGGGTCAACGGGTCGAGAGGGCGAACATGAACGCGCTCGCACGAAAATATCTGGGGCGTCTGATACAGGTCGGTGAGCTTACGGTCATCGACCATACCGGCATGGCGACGGTCTTTCGCGGGGAGACACCCGGGCGGAAGTCGACCATTCGCCTGCATGACCGGAAGCTGGCTTTCGAGATGGCGATCCGGCCACGGCTCGCGGGCGGCGAGGCCTATATGGACGGTCGCCTGACCATAGAGGAAGGCACGTTGTACGATTTCCTCGATCTTGCGGTTTCCAATCTCGCCCTGCTGAACCATCAGGAGACCCGCCTCGGCCGGATGGTCCGTCGTTCAGCCACCGTGCTCGACCGTTACAATCCGGTTGGCCGTGCGCAGCGGAACGTGGCGCATCACTACGACCTGTCCGACGAGTTGTTCGACCTGTTCCTGGATGCCGACCGTCAGTATTCCTGCGCCTACTACCGCACGCCCGATGACACGCTGGAGGTGGCGCAGGATCAGAAAAAGCGCCACATCGCGGCCAAGCTGATGCTGCGTCCGGGGCAGAGGGTGCTGGATATTGGCTGCGGCTGGGGCGGCATGGCGCTCTATCTCGCCACCGTGGAGGATGTCGAGGTCACGGGCGTCACCCTGTCGAAGGAACAGCATGCCGTTGCCACCCGACGCGCGCGGGAGGCCGGGCTGGATCACCGGGTCACCTTCAAGCTGCAGGACTATCGGCACGAGGAGGGGCCCTATGACCGCATCGTCTCCGTCGGAATGTTCGAGCATGTCGGCAACCTGCACTACCACGAGTTCTTCTCGAAGGTGCATGACCTGCTGACACCGGAAGGCATTGCCCTGTTGCACACCATCGGCTGTGCCGACCCGCCGGGGCCGGTAGCCTCGTGGATCCGGAAGTACATCTTCCCCGGCGGTTATCTGCCGAGCCTCAGCGAGATCCTGCCGCACCTGGAGCAGCTCGGCCTCTGGCTCAGTGACTTCGAGAGCCTGCGGACGCACTATGCCGAGACCCTGAAGGACTGGAACGAGAGGTTCCAGATCCATCGCGAGCACGTTCGCGACAACCTGTACGACGAGCGGTTCTGCCGGATGTGGGAGTTCTATCTGCAATCCTGCGAGGCGAATTTCCGCAAGTCCTGGCTGACGGTCTTCCAGCTGCAGATGACCCGGTCGATCGATGCGGTGCCCTTTACCCGCGATTACATGTTCGACTGGGAACGCCAGTCACCGCCCGCGACACCGATCGCGCCGCCGAAGCAGGACATTCCGGAGGTTCACTGAGCCTGGTGCCGCTCAGTCAGCGGCGTCCTCTTGCTCCAGCTCTCCGATCTTGCGGTAGAGGGTGGATCGCCCGATCTTCAGGCGCCGCGCGATTTCCGACATCTGTCCGTCGTAGTGTTTCAGGGCATGGCGGATCACGTCGCTCTCGATCTGTTCCAGCGGCCGGACGTGGCCCTCATTGTCATGCAGGTTGAGGATCGGCTTGCCGGTTGAAACACCATCGCCGGTCTCCATCGGTGCCTGGCCGCCCGGCATCGGCTGCTTGCCGGTGATCTGCGGGAAGTCCTGCGGCGTCAGCATGGTGTCTTCGGCCAGTACCACGGCGCGGAACACCGCGTTCTCCAGCTGCCGGACATTGCCGGGCCAGTCGTGGTCGCACAGGTGCGCCATCGCCTCCGCCGTCACACCCTGGATGTTCTTGTTCTCGCTGGCGGCGAAGGTGCGGGTGAAATGGTTGATCAGGTCCGGCACATCCTCCGGCCGGTCCCGCAGCGGCGGCAGGGTGATCGGAAAGACGTTCAGGCGGTAATGGAGGTCTTCGCGAAAGCTGCCTTCGCTGACCATCTGTGAAAGCGTGCGGTTGGTGGCGGAAATCAGGCGGATGTCCACCTTCACCGGGCGGCTGGCCCCGACGGGGTCGATCTCTCCCTGCTGCAGCGCGCGCAGCAGCTTCACCTGCATGTCCAGCTTCAGCTCGCCGATCTCGTCAAGGAACAGCGTGCCGGTCGATGCCTCCTGGAACTTGCCGATGGATTTGGCCGAGGCACCGGTGAAGGAGCCCTTCTCGTGCCCGAACAGGATGCTTTCGACCAGATTGTCCGGAATGGCGCCGCAGTTGACCGTGACGAAGGGGCGGCCTGCGCGTTCGCTGGTGCCCTGGATGGCACGGGCGACCATCTCCTTGCCGACGCCCGATTCACCCTCGATCAGGATTGGAATGTTCGACGCGGCGCCCCGCTGCGCCAGGTGAATGGCGGACTGCATGGCGGCGCTGTTGCCGATCAGGTCGTCGAAGGTCATTTCCCCCGACATGCGCCGGTGCAGGCGCGAGATCTCGCCGGTCAGGGTGCTGAGCTTCAGTGAATTCTCCAGCGTGACCCGGATCCGCTCCGGCGCTGCTGGCTTGACCATGAAATCGGAGGCTCCGGCCCGCATGGCCTTGACCACGGTATCGACACCACCGTGCGCGGTCAGCACGACAATGGGCAGTTCGGGCCGTTGCGGGCGAACCTGCTCCAGTACCTCCAGCCCGTCCACCTCCGGCATCACCAAATCCAGCAGCACCACGTCGACGCTGGTCCGCTGCTCACCGGTCAGAAGCGCGATGGCCGCGGCGCCGCCGTCGGCCTTCTCCACCCGGAAACCGGCCTTGGTCACGACACTTTCCAGCAATCTCAACTGTGTCGGGTCGTCATCGACAACAAGAACGGTTCGCGCCATGTGGGGAGTCCGGCCTCTGCTACACATTCCCGGGCGGCATTCACCGTTGTGCCGCTTCAATGTTTCAATATGGGACATCAACTGCGGATCGGCAAGGCATTCCTGCTCAGAAGACAGGTGAAATGCGGCGGCAGCGAAACTATGGTGCAGCGCATTAGAGGTATTGTGGTGGTGAGCGCAAGATGACCATTCTGGTGACAGGTGCGGCGGGGTTCATCGGGTTCCATGTGGCCGACAGGCTGCTGGCGCGTGGCGACAGGGTCATCGGGCTCGACAATCTGAACGATTACTATGATGTCGGCCTGAAGCGGGACCGGCTGGCCCTGCTGCAGGCACGGTCAGGGTTCGGCTTCATCCAGACCGACATTGCGGATTTCGAGGGACTGAAGAACGCGCTCGCCGATACCGGTCCACTGCGGGGTATCGTGCACCTGGCGGCGCAGGCCGGAGTCCGCTATTCGCTGACCAACCCGCACGCCTATCTGCAGGCCAACCTGGCCGGGCACCTGAACATGCTGGAGATCGCGCGTCATTGCGACGGTCTGGAACACATGGTCTATGCCAGTTCATCCTCGGTCTACGGCGGTAACAGGGAACTGCCATTCTCCGTCGATGACCGGGTCGATCATCCGGTATCCCTTTATGCCGCGACGAAGAAGGCGGATGAACTGATGAGCCACTGCTACGCTCATCTCTACCGCACGCCGCAAACCGGTCTCCGGTTCTTCACCGTCTATGGGCCGTGGGGACGCCCCGACATGGCCATGTGGCTGTTCACGAAGGCGATCCTGGCCGGGGAGCCGATCCGCGTTTT
>CAXBNO010000127.1:0-7876 GCA_963976775.1 uncultured Kordiimonadales bacterium | reverse complement strand
CCTGATCGATGCCGGCACCTATCTCTATCATGCGGGTCATGCCTGGCGGGACCACTTCCGGGGCACGGTGGCGCACAACACACTGACCATCGGCGGGGAGAACAGTTCCGAGATATCCGGCCCCTTCAACTGGGCACGCAAGGCGGAGACGCGTGTGCTGCGCCTGAAGGACTCGCCCGACGACTGGCTGGTCAGCGCGGAGCATGACGGTTATCAGGCCAGCCATGGGATCGCGCATGTCCGAAGCGTGGAACGTGCCGGACCGGGGCTTTACCGCATCACCGACACCCTGCGCGGCCACTCGGCACCGCAGCGGGTGGAGATCGGCTTTCTCGTCTCGCCAGCGTTCGAGGTGGAGGCTGCGGGGACCGGGTTCCGGATCCGCGATGAACGGGGCGTGGTCCTGACCATTCGCCACACGGGGGGGCTGGCGGGGTGGCTGGAGACCGGTCGTTCGGGCCCGGAGCGGGGCTGGCATTCGCCGTCCTTCGCGCCGCGTATCGTCTTCGCCGGGGAACTGAGCGAGGGTCGGGAAGCGATCTTCGATCTCGAAATCCACGAGGTCGGACAGTGATGCCCGGGGATGCCCGGGCGCGTGGTGATTGCACGACCTTGGCCGGTCTCTATGATCCGCCGGGCGAACAATGGAATGCGACAGCATGAAGGGGTCTTCACATGCGTCTGAGTGTCTTCGGGATGGGCTATGTCGGCAATGTTTCTGCCGCCTGCTTCGCGGCTGACGGCCATACGGTCATTGGTGTCGATCCCAACGCGGTGAAGGTCGATCTGATCAATCAGGGCGCGTCCCCGATTGTCGAGCCGGGTCTGGCGGAACTGGTGACCGACGGTGTGCGTTCCGGTCGCCTGCGCGGCACCACCGACGCGGCAGAGGCGATTGCCGGGACCGATCTGTCGCTCGTCTGTGTCGGCACGCCCAGCCAGGTGAACGGCAACCTGGATCTGACGTTTCTCGAACGCGTTTGCGTCGACATCGGGGACTGCCTGAAGACCAAGGACGCGTTTCATGTGGTGGTGATCCGTTCCACCATGCTGCCCGGCACGATCCGGGAAACCGTGATCCCGACGCTGGAAGCGGCATCGGGCAAGGTTGCGGGCAAGGATTTCGGCGTCTGCAACAATCCGGAGTTCCTGCGCGAAGGCTCCGCTGTCCGCGACTTCCGCGAGCCACCCAAGACCGTCATCGGCGAGAGTGACAAGCGCGCGGGCGACATGCTGGCCAGTCTCTATGCCGCCCTTGACGCTCCCCTGATCCGCACGGATATCGAGGTCGCGGAGATGGTGAAATATGCCGACAATGCCTGGCACGCCGTGAAAGTCACCTTCGGCAACGAGATCGGCGGCATCTGCAAGCGCCTTGGCATCGACAGCCACAAGGTCATGGACATCTTCTGTCAGGACACGAAGCTGAACATCTCGAAGAACTACCTGCGTCCCGGATTTGCCTTTGGCGGTTCCTGCCTTCCGAA
This sequence comes from uncultured Kordiimonadales bacterium, assembly GCA_963976775.1. Taxonomy (GTDB): domain Bacteria; phylum Pseudomonadota; class Alphaproteobacteria; order Minwuiales; family Minwuiaceae; genus Minwuia. The sequence continues at coordinate 6,389 of CAXBNO010000127.1, read as the reverse complement.
GGATCTGCGCGCCATCACCTACAAGGCCCGTGAACTGGACCTGCCGGTCCCGATGCTGAACGGCGTGCTGCCGTCGAACCGCTGGCAGGTGGAGGCAGGCGTCGAGATGGTGCTGTCGAAGGGCAAGCGGAAGGTCGGAATCCTCGGCTTTTCCTTCAAGGCCGATACCGATGACCTGCGCGAAAGTCCGATGGTGGAGGTGATTGAACGGCTGCTGGGCAAGGGTATCGATCTGAAACTCTATGACCGCAATGTCAGCATGGCCCGCCTGACCGGTGCCAACCGTGACTATATCCTGAAGACCATCCCCCATATCTCCAACCTGATGGTGGAGACGGTGGACGAGGTTCTGGAACACGCGGAAGTGCTGGTGGTCGGCAATGGCGATGCCGCCTTCCGCCAGGTGCCTGACCGGATGCGCGACGGCCAGCAGCTGGTCGATTTCGTGCGTATCAGCGAGGGGCCGAGCGTCGAAGGCCGCTACGACGGCGTCGCCTGGTAAGGCGGATCGTCAGCGTGTCCCGTCCCCGCCGCGTCCTGTTCATCGTCGAGAACCTGCCGAGTCCGTTTGACCGACGGGTCTGGCAGGAGGCGACGACACTGCACGCCCATGGCTACGAGGTCTCGATCATCTGCCCCACCGGCAAGGGCTACGAGAAGAAGTACGAGGCCATCGACGGGATTCACATCTATCGCCACAACCTGCCGCTGGATGCCCGGGGCGCGCTGGGCTATCTGCTGGAATATTCCGCAGCCCTGTTCTGGGAGTTCTTCCTGACCTGGAAGGTTCTGCTGACCCGGGGGTTCGACGCGATCCATGCCTGCAATCCGCCGGACAACATCTTTCTGGTCGGTGGCTTCTTCAAGCTGTTGCTGCGCAAGAAGTTCCTGTTCGACCACCATGACATCAACCCTGAACTCTACGAGGCCAAGTTCGGCAGGCGCGATATCTTCTACCGGCTGATGCTGTCGTGGGAGCGCTGGACGTTTCGCACCGCCAGCGTCTCCATCGCCACCAACGAGAGCTATCGCCGGATCGCCATCGAGCGTGGCGGCATGGACCCAGACCGGGTGCATGTGGTCCGCTCCGGCCCCAGTCTGGATCGGTTGAAGATCATCCCGCCGGTTCCGGCGCTGAAGCGGGGCCGGGCGTTTCTGGTCGGCTATGTCGGTGTGATGGGCGCGCAGGAGGGGCTGGACCTGCTGCTCGAGTCCGTGCGCTACATTGTCCACGACAAGGGGCGCACGGATGTTCATTTCGGTCTCGTCGGTGGCGGACCGGAACTGGAGGTGCTGAAGGCGCAGGCGGTGGAGCTGGGTGTCGCCGAGTATGTGACCTTCACCGGTCGGGTGCCGGACCAGGACCTGCTGGAGATGCTCAATACCGCAGACGTCTGCGTCAATGCCGACCGCTTCAACGCCATGAACGACAAGTCCACCATGAACAAGATCATGGAGTACATGGCGCTCGGCAAGCCCATCGTGCAGTTCGACCTGACGGAGGGCCGGTTCTCCGCCGCCGAGGCTTCGGTCTATGCCAAGCGCAATGATCCGGTGGATATGGCGGAACAGATCCTGGCACTGCTGGCGGACCCCGAGCGTCGGGCGGAGATGGGGCGTTTCGGTCGCACCCGTGTGGAGAACGAGCTGTCGTGGGAACACGAGGTCCCGCGCCTGCTGGCAGCCTATGACGATCTCTTCTGCAACTGACCGCGGGCCGCCCGCTGCACCGTTGCTGGTCGGCGCGACCCTGTTGCTGGTCTGTCTGACACTGCTGCATTTCCATGGCATACCGAGATTTCTGCATGCCGGTCAATTGGTTACCTATCCTGAAACAGGTCCTGTTCGACTGGATGCCAGCGATGGCGATTCAGCGTCTGCGCGGATGGAGATCATGCATCCGCGACAGGGGGCGGCGTTCGTGCAGATCGAGTCGCGGCTTGCTGCAACCGCCATCGCGCGCGGTGTGCGGAGCTGGCAGCAGGGGCGGCTGGTAGCGCTTCAGGTCCGACCGGACGGTCGGTTGCGGGTGGACCTGCCGCACGTGGTGGCACGTCTGAACGGAGATCGTCCCAGCCGCATCTATCGCGCCACATTCCGCATGGCGGAGGACACCGTTGCGGTCCTGCTGCGGGCGGAGATCCTGAGCGCGAAAGGTACGCTCGACCTGCAGAGCCTGCGGCTGCAGCCACTGGCGGAGCGCCCGGGCTTCTCCGGTGGAACGACGTTCATCGCCGGGTGCTGGCTGTTGCTGGCACTGATGATCAGTTGTTGGGTCTTGCAGTCGGGCTGGCACCGTCGCTGGCGTCCCGGACTGGTCTATCTGGTGGCCGCACCGGCGCTGCTGCTCAGTGTGGCCCCGGCGGCAGTGACCGCGCCGCTCAGGCTTGGGGTCGCACGCAACCTCGACCTGGCAGGCATGGCGGGACAAACCGGTCGCGTGGCGGAGGCTGCGCTGTCGACCAACCTGTTCTCGCTGGCAAAGGCGGGACATGTGCTGATGTTCGCGACGGTCGGGATGGCCTTCGTGTTGGCGATCGGCTGGCGGCGGGCCGTGGGGATGCGTCGGTTCCTTCTCGCGCTTGGCCTCTCGGCCTGTTTCGGACTGGTGGCGGAGATGCTGCAGCTGTTCAGCCCGAACCGCACGGCGACCCTTGTCGACGTCTCGATCAATCTGGTCAGCGGTACCGGGGGCGTCCTGATTGCAACCCTGGCGCTGCTGATCTGGAACAGAGCGGGACGGTCACGTCGCTGACTGTCCATCGGGTGAGAAAGCCGCAGCGGCACTCAGACAGGGGATATCTCCAGGTTCATGCGGCTGAACCGTTCGGCAGCCATGCGCGCGAACCGAAGTGTCACGGCCTTGCGTCGCGCGGCGTTCAGCTTCAGGTCGGGTGCTTCCCGAACGATTGCCCCGTCATAGGTGTCGGCGATGATCAGGCCGCAGTCATCGGGAATGATCTCCGCCGGAAAGTCAGGCGGCACCGCAAAGAAGAAGCGGTCGCAGAAATCCCGATATTCCTGCCACTTGGCATCCGAACGATAGTCGGCGACCGAGGATTTCACCTCGACGATCCAGACGGTCCCGTCCCGTCCGATGGCCATCACGTCGGCCCGGCGGCTGTTGCGCAGGGTGACCTCCGTCAGGGCAGGCCGGTCATGCTGCGCCAGCATCCGCACCACCCCGCGGGCGAGGGCGACACCATCCTGTCGTATGGGAACATTCGGGAACATAACATGATCGTTTCAGATATGCGGCGGGAGTGCAATCCTGCACCAGCCCGTGTCTCGATTCAGGACAGGGAATCGCGTCCTGCAGATTCGGGCTGTGTCGGGGACGCAGGCGTGTTTGACACCCTCGTGTTCTGTTGCCCCGAAGCAACAAGATATGGGGTCAGGGGCGCCGAATGACCGTGAAACGATCATGGGCCAACGGCCTGTTGCGACTGTCGCGGGCAATGCGAAAGAGCGCCGGTTTGGCCCGAATCTTGCGATGACAGCCGCAGGGACCAATAGGAACGCGCCACGGAACCGGCGCGACGGGCGGAGCAGGGCACATGACTGACGGCATCATCGGAACACCGGACGCGGACATCCTTGCGGGTACGGAAGTGGACGACATCATTGTTGGCGGCGGTGACAATGACACCATCGACGGCGGTGCCGGCAACGACAGTATCCGTGGCGACGGTGACAGTGATGGCGGCACGGTCGAGATCCGGGATTTCATCGTCAACGGCTCCTTCGAGCAGGTAGCCGACGGTTCCGGCAGTCCGACCATGCTCGACACCTTCAACAGCAACGGCGACGACGTGCATGACCGCACGGAAGTCGGATTCTACGAGGCCGTGCCCGGCTGGCAGACCAGTGGCGACAATATCGAGATCCATGGCGACTGGACCGGTATCGACAACTCGCCCGCCGCACTGGATGGCAACTTCAAGCTGGAGATCGACGGCGGCGGTACAGACCCGTTCTTCAACAACAAGAACGTCTTCCAGGATGTCGAGGGACTTCTGAATGGTGAAAGCTACACGCTGAACTTCTCCCTGCTGAACCGCGATGGCGACTATGGCGATGTGGTGAAGGTCTATTTCGGCGGCGAGAAGATCGCGACCATCGAGCAGACCTCCACCGACTGGTGCGAATATGAGTTCGAGGTTGCGGGTGGCGCCGGTGACGGCTGCGATCAGCTCGAGTTCAGGATCTGGACCTATGACGAGCATGCGATCTTCATCGACAGTGTTTCCCTGGTCGGTCCGGCGAATGTCGCGGTCGAGGATGTGCCGGGCGATGACGTGATTGCCGGTGGTGCCGGTGAGGACACCATCGATGGCGAGGAAGGCAACGATTTCGTCGATGGTGGCGAAGGTGCGGATCTGATCGACGGCGGTGAAGGCAACGACACCCTGAACGGCGGTGCCGATGGCGAAGGCTCCGGTTCGGGCGGCGGCGAGGAATTCTGCGCCGAGAACGGGATTGCCGGCTTCGATGCGGTCGGCGTCAGCCTGTCCGGCACCGATTTCGATGGCAGCCCTGCCACCGTGACCGACACCAGCCATGGCATCGGTGTGGCCGGCGGCAGCCCGGTCGGAGATCAGATCAATCACGCCAGCTCCGGCGAGAGCCAGACGCTGACGGCTGACTTTGGCCAGAACGTCGACAGTGCGACAGTGACGGTCACGCACTTCTTCCCCGACGAGGGCAATGGCGGCGAGACCGGTCAGTGGCGCGCCCTGGACGCGGACGGTGTCGAGGTCGCGACCGGCACCTTCGGGCCGGACGACGTGATCACCGATCACGATCTGGGCAACATTCCTGCCGTCGGGCGCTTCACCATCGATGGCATCGGCGAGTTCGCCTCCATCGAACTCTCGGCGCTGCCCTATGCGGATGGCGACGATGTCGGCGGTTCGGATTCCAGCGACTATTTCCTCTACTCGATCAAGTTCACCACGTCTGCGGTTGCCGATGACTGCGGTGATGGCGACAGCGACACCATTCACGGTGGCCTGGGTGATGACGAGATCAACGGCAATGGCGGCGACGACGCACTGTTCGGCGATGACGGCAACGATCTGATCGACGGTGGTGCGGGCGATGACCTGATCGACGGCGGTGCCGGCAATGACACGATCACTGGCGACAGCGGCACCTCTTCGGAAGGCGTGCAGCAGATCGCCATTCCGCAGGGCGAGAACGGTCTCTACGACGTGGCGGGTCGCGACAGCATCACCCTGACAATGGATTTCCTGGGCGGCGAGGCGTCGTTCAACAACAGCTTCGGCTTCTATCTTGCGGACGGGAGCGGTACGCCGATCTCCGGTGAGGTGGTCAAGGCGGACGTGAAGACCTCCGACGCCGGCGAAGGCGCTGATGTGCTGACCTTCACGCTGAACGCCGCACAACTTGGCGGCGCGGCACAGCTTGGTCTGTTCCTGATCCCCAACGGTGGCAGCCTGAATGCCGATCTGGCCGACGGTGATGTCGTGACCTTCGCCGACAATGGCAGTGGCGAACTGCAGGCGCTGGTCGATGGTACGCCGGTTGTGGCGGCAGGTGGCCATGGCCCGGTCTTCTTCTCGGATGCCAGCCTGAACGGCGACGGCGTCGATCATGAGAGCGACAGCGAACTTGCCGGCAACTCCAACTGGGAAGATCTGGAGAACGGCGGCGACAGTGACTTCGACGACGTCAACTGGCAGGTCGATGTCACGACGACGGAAGTCTGCGAGACAGGCCATGACGACACCATCAATGGTGGCGAAGGCGATGACGTGATCGCCGGGAACCAGGGCGACGACCTGATCGTCGGCGATGGTGGCTCCGACCTGATTTCGGGTGGTGACGGCAACGACACGATCACCGGGGATGACGGCAGCGAACTGACCTGCGATCCGGTGGAACTGCCGGTCTTCGATCATGCGATCTCGAATGTCGTGCTCTATCTGGCCGATGGCGAAGGTGCGGTCAGCGTGACGAAGATCAAGCTGGAGGACTTTCCCGAGGGCGACGACGAGATTCATGACCCCGACGCGCTGCCGATTGCCGCGTTCGTGGAGAGTGAGTTCCCTGGCAGCAGTCTTGTCGCGATCTCGATCAAGGCGGGTTCCAACAGTGACCCGGATCTCGGTCCCGGTGAAGGGGAGCTCTTCATTCTAGACGATTCCTTCAGCGAGGCGGATCTGCCCCTGGCTGACAGTGCCGACAGCGAACTCTCCTTCAGTGTTCTTGAAGGCTTCCCGGGCGGGCTGACGAACCAGACCGGAACCGACACCCACGGCAGCGACACGATCAGCGGCGGCGCAGGCGATGACCTTCTGGATGGCGGCACCCAAAGCGATCTGCTGAACGGTGGTGGCGGCAATGACAACCTGTTCGGGGATAGC
>CAXBNO010000126.1:0-7890 GCA_963976775.1 uncultured Kordiimonadales bacterium | reverse complement strand
GTTCAGGATCTGCGCGCGGATCGAGACATCCAGCGCCGATATCGGCTCATCCAGTACGATGAACTTCGGGTTCAGGGTCAGCGCGCGGGCCACCGCAATGCGCTGGCGCTGGCCACCCGAGAACTCGTGCGGATAGTTCCGCTTGGCCCGTTCGGGCAGCCCGACGATCTCCAGCACCTCGTCGAGTCTCCGCTCCAGGTCCTTGCGGCCCATGGTCTGATGCGCCCGGATCGGCTCGGCCAGGATGTCGCGGATCTTCATGCGCGGGTTCAGGGAACTGTAGGGGTCCTGAAACACCGCCTGGGCGTTGCGGCGGTAATCCTTGATCTGCTTGCGGTTCAGGCTGGTCAGATCGGTGCCGTCGAAGATGATGCGGCCTGCCGTTGGCCGCTCCAGCAGCAGGATCAGCTTGGCGATGGTGGTCTTGCCGCAGCCGGATTCGCCGACCAGCGCGAAGGTCTCACCGGCCCCGATGCCGAAACTGACGCCGTCGACCGCCTTGACCTCGCCCTTCAATCCGCCGAAGGGAAAGCCGCCGCCGACGGGGAAGTGTTTCACCAGATTGTCGATTTCCAGGATCATCCGTTCTTCCCCACCAGCCAGCAGGCCGCCATGTGACCGGGCGCGACCGTCGCCTCGGGCGGGTATTCCGAGCGGCACTGGTCCATGACATGCGGACAGCGCGCGGCGAAGCGGCAGCCCGGGGGCGGGTTCTGCATGTCAGGCGGGTTGCCCGGAATGGAGTAGAGCCGTTCGCGCCGCCTGCCGAGATGCGGGATCGAGTCCAGCAGGCCCTGGGTATAGGGATGGCTCGGATTGTCGAAGATCGTCTCCACATCCCCGATCTCGACAATACGGCCCGCGTACATCACCGCCACGCGGTCACAGATATTGGCGGCAACGCCCATGTCGTGGGTGATGAAGATCAGCCCAACGCCCGTCTCCCGCTGGATCTCCCGCAGCAACCGGATGATCTGGACCTGGATGGTGACGTCGAGGTTGCTTGTCGGCTCGTCGGCGATCATCAGCTTGGGCGAGCAGGCAATGGCCATGGCCGCGACCACACGCTGGCGCATGCCGCCCGAATACTGATGCGGAAAGTCATCCAGCCGCCGCTCCGGCGACGGGATGCGGACCCTGTGCAGCACGTTCACCACCGCGTCCCGTATGGCGCTGCGCCCCCGGACAAGATCGTGATAGCGGAAAGCTGCTCCGACCTGGTCGCCGATCGAGAAGACCGGGTTCAGCGAGGTCATCGGATCCTGCGAGATCATGGAGACCAGCTTGCCGCGAATATCCCGGACCATGGTGTCCTCGTCCAGGTCCAGCACATTGATGCCATCGATCTCGATCCGGCCCGAAACGGTGCGTGCACCCGGTTTCGGAATCAGCCGCAGGATCGAGAGCGAGGTCATGGACTTGCCGGAGCCCGACTCGCCGACCAGTCCGAGGGTCTCGCCGGCATTGACGTGGAAACTGACGCCATCGACCGCCTGAACGGTGCCGCGTTTCAGGAAGATGTGAGTCCGCAGGTCATCGACCTTCAGGACCGGCTGCGCCTTCTGTGCCAGGGGATCCGCGTTCATAGCTGACGCCGCCTCGGGTCCAGGGTGTCGCGCATCCAGTCGCCGAAGACGTTGGCGGCGAGGCAGACGATCATGATGGCTATGCCGGGCAGGGTGATCGGCCACCAGGCGCGGGTCATGTAGGGGCGCGCATCATTGAGCATCAGGCCCCAGGACATGTCCGGTGACTGCACTCCCAGGCCCAGGAACGAAAGCGTGGCCTCGAAGATGATGACGGAGCCGAGCTGCAGGGATGCCAGTACCAGAAGCGTGTTGATCACGTTGGGCAGGATGTGGCGCCAGAGGATGACGGGTGTCGAGCAACCGGCCACCCGCGCCAGCTTGACGAAATCACGTTCCCGCAGGCTCAGCACCTCGCCGCGAACGATGCGCGCGTACCATGTCCAGTAACTCAGCACGATCACGATGATCACCGTCGACATCCCGGGATTGAGCGCAGCAGCCAGCACCAGCGCCAGGGCGATCGACGGGATCGACATCTGGATATCGACCAGCCGCATGATCACGGCATCGACCACGCCGCCGAAATAGGCCGAGACCATGCCCATCAGTGCGCCGATACCGCCGGACAGGACGATGGCGTAGAGGCCGACTTCGAGCGTCACCTGGGCACCCTGGATGATGCGACTGAGGATATCGCGACCGAGATTGTCGGTACCCAGAAAGTGACCGGGAACGGTGCCGTCTTCCCATATCGGTGGCTTGAGCGCCTTGCCGAGATTGAGCGCCGTCGGGTCCCACGGCACGATCAGGTCGGCAAACAGCGCGCAGAAGACGAGGAGCACAAGCAGGCCACCGGCGACCCACGGCACCCGCCCCGCACGGATCAGCCGAACGCGCCGCAGCAGGAGGCTCATGCCGGATGGTGCCAGCGGATCGACGGGATGGCCTGCCGGCTGTGGCGCGCGGTGGCGGATTGGCTCAGTCATGGCGTATCCTCGGGTCCAGGATGCCGTAGCTGAGGTCAACCAGAAGGTTCACAACAACGAAGAGGATGGCGGAGAAGAGGACGCCGACCTGCAACAGCGGGAAGTCGCGCGCGAACATCGCCTCGACGACCATGCGCCCCATGCCAGGCCAGGCGAAGATCACTTCGACGACGAAGGCGCCGGAGAGCATGTTGGCGAAGTAGATGCCCAGCATGGTCACCAGTGGGACCGCCGCATTGCGCAGCGCGTACTTCCAGACCACCACATGGTTCGGCACACCGATGGCACGCGCCATGCGCACATGGTCGGAATCGAGCACGTCCAGCATCGTGGAGCGCAGCATGCGCGTCATGGCCGCGACCGGGTACCAGCCGAGCGCGATGGCCGGCATGATCAGGCTGTCGAAGCCCTCCCGACCGAAGGCGGGCAACCAGCCGAGATTCACCGAGACGAAGAGGATCAGCAGCAGGCCGACCCAGAAATTCGGCATCGCCTGACCAAGCATGGCGAACAGCTTGGCAAAATTGTCGAACCAGGAATCCCGGTAGACGGCCGACAGGACACCGAAGGGGATGGCCAGCGCCAGGGCGAAGACCAGGCCGGCGAACGCGAGTTCCAGCGTCGCGGGCAGACGATCCAGGATCAGGTGCAGGGCGGGCTGTTCCCAGCGGTAGGAATTGCCGAAATCACCCTGCAGCGCATTACCCAGAAAGATCAGGTATTGCTGCACGATGGGCAGGTCGAGACCGAGCCGCTGACGGAGGTTCTCGACCATCTCCGGCGTGGCGTCGATGGGCAGCAGCAACAGGGTCGGGTCGTCCAGGCGCGAGATTGCGAAGATGATCGCGGATGCGCCAAGGATCGAGATCACACCCTGCAGGAAGCGCTTGATGACATAATTGAACATGCGACGTCTGAGGCTCCCGATGCCGGACAGCCGCTCTCACGGCGAGAGCGACGGTGGCGGACAGCTTGGGTGTCGTCTTGTCCGGGCCGGCCCGGAAAGCGCTCGGGTGCTATTGCTTCAGGCCGATTTCCTGAAGCTTCCGCCAGAAGCCCATCCACGGCCACGGCTTGTAGTCGACCTTGTCCTCGCGCCAGGCGAAGGTGACCAGCGGGACGTAGGTGGTGATGCCGCCCGCGGCTTCCTCGTACTTCTTCTTGCCGATCCGCTTCAGCAACGGGATGCGTTCTGCCGGATCCATGATCGTGGCCTGTTCCTTGACCATCGCGTCCATCTCGGGGTCGCAGTAGTGCGAATAGCTGCCCCAGCCCTCGCCCGGCGCATAGCAATGCATGTGGCCGGACCAGGGGTGCCCGGATCGGCGACGACACCGTGGCCCCACATGTGGGTCAGGATACCGTCGTTCTGCGGCTCGCGGCTGCGGTTGTTGCGGGCAAGCCATGGCGCATATTCCTCGCCGATCAGCTTGCAGCGGATTCCGATCTGGCCGAGATAGGCATAGAAGGCTTCACCGTATTCCTTCACGTTCGGCTCACGTGGCGTGATCAGGTTGTAGCAGTTCACATCGAAGCCGTTCGCGTAGCCGGCTTCCGTCATGAGCTGCTTCGCCTGCTGCGGGTCGTAGGGGTAGGGCTCGACAGAATCGTCGTAGGCCGACGAACCCGGCGTGGTCGTCGTGTAACGCTGGGCCTGACCGAACAGCACATGCTCGATGATGCCTTCCATGTCGACGGCCAGTGCTGCCGCACGGCGGACCCGCACATCCCTGAACGGATTGTCATTGCGGCCCGGCAGCTTGTCCAGGTACTGCGGCAGGCTCATGAACAGGTTGTTGCCCGACGGGCGTGCCGTCGTGGCGATGCCGTCCATCTTCTTGACATCATCGATCATTGCCGGTGGCACGGCGTCAATCCAGTCGACGGCACCGGTCTGCAGCGCGGCGACACGGGTTATGTCCTCCGGAATGATCTTGATCGTCAGGTTCTTGACGCCCGGACGATGCTCCTCGTTCCAGTAATCGTCATGGGCTTCGAGGACGAACTCCTCCTTGACCTTGCGATCCACCAGCTTCCATGGACCCGTGCCGTCGGGACGCTGCTGGATCTCCTCCTCGGTGTGGCTGTTGTAATAGGCCTCCGAGATGCCGTAGAGGCGCATCAGACCGGCACCGGGAATGAAGGTGCCATCCGGTTCCTTGAAGATGATCTTGAAGTGGTGGTCGTCGATGATCTCGATACGGTCGACCTTGGCCTGGTAATGCGGCCACTTGGAAACATCTGGATTGGCCAGGCGCTTGTGCGCGAATGCCATGTCACTGGAGGCCGGCTGTGACGCAATCCATCCTGGCTACGGCTTCCTGTCGGAACGCGCTGATTTCGCGCGCGCCTGCGATGAAGCGGGGCGGATCTTCGTCGGCCCGACACCGGAGCTGCTTTCCCTGTTCGGCGACAAGGCCCGCGCCCGCGAAGCGGCGCAGGCTGCCGGTGTGCCCGTGTCGCGGGGCCTCAACCACGCCGTTTCGCTGGAGGAGGCACGGGAGTTCATGTCCGGGATCGGCGGCGGCGGGGTCATGCTGAAAGCCGTCGCCGGAGGGGGAGGACGCGGATCGCGCGCCGTGACCGATCCGGCGGACCTGGACGCCGCCTTCCGGACTTGCCAGTCCGAAGCACGCGCCGCCTTTGGCCTGGACGCACTCTACGTCGAGGAGTTCCTGCCGCGCGCCCGACATGTCGAAGTGCAGGTCCTGGGCGACAATACCGGTGCCGTGATGCATCTCGGCGAGCGGGAATGCAGTGTGCAGCGACGGTTTCAGAAGGTCATCGAAGTAGCACCGGCTCCCGGTCTCGCGACGGAACTGCGCCAGCAGATCATCGACGCGGCCATGCGCCTTGCGAAGGAAACCGGCTATCGCAGCCTCGGCACCTTCGAATTTCTCTTGGACGCGAGCGGGCGGCAGGGAGCACAGCCGTTCATCTTCATCGAGGCCAATGCGCGGCTGCAGGTCGAGCACACGGTGACAGAGGCGGTCACCGGCGTCGACCTGGTGCAGGCCCAGCTTCGCCTTGCCGATGGTGCCAGCCTTTCCGACCTGGGTCTCGACGATCCGCAGGTCGCCACGCCGCGGGGTCATGCGATCCAGGCCCGGGTCAATCTGGAAACACTGATGGCCGACGGTTCCGTGCGACCGGGCGGCGGCATCATCGCCGCCTACGAACCGCCGGGGGGACCCGGGGTGCGCGTCGATGGATTCGGCTACAGCGGCTACGAGACCAGCGGCCTCTACGATTCACTGCTGGCCAAGGTCATCGTCCACGCACCGGGGCCGCGCTTCGCGGATGCCAGCATGCGGACCGGTCGGGCGCTGGACGAATTCCGGCTGGAAGGTGTCGAAACCAACATCGCGTTCCTGAAGGCGGTCATTGGACACGCCGACTTCGTCAACGGCGCGGTGCACACGCGCTGGGTGGACGAGAATCTGGCGGAACTGGTGGAGACGGCGTCGCGCCAGCAATCGCGGTTCCGGCAAGAGAGCCCGGATGCGGACATGGAGGAGGACGCGGGTGGCTTTGCCGGTGCACGGGTCGACGCCCGCGACCCGCTGGCCCTCTTCGCCCATGACGCGCAGACAAGGGCCAGCAAGGCAAAGTCTGCGCCTGCTGGTGCCGCTGCTCCGGCAGCGCCCGAAGGGGCTTCAGGGCTCAAGGCACCGATACAGGGCACGATCATCTCCGTCGACGTTGCCATCGGTGACATGGTCCGGAAGGGTCAGCAGGTTGCCGTCGTCAAGGCCATGAAGATGGAGCACGTCATCCATGCCGATCGCGGCGGCCTGGTGCGCAAGGTGACGATGAAGGCCGGGGACGTGGTCCGGCAGGGCTTTCCCGTCGTCTTCGTCGAGGAAATTGCAGGCGACGACACGGATGAGATTGCGACTGCGGCGGCGGTGGACCTGGATTACATCCGCCCCGACCTGCAGGAGGCGATTGACCGCCACGCGCTGACGCTGGACGAGAACCGGCCCGAGGTGGTGGCAAAACGCCATGGCATGGGCTTCCGCATGCCGCGGGAGAATATCGCACATCTCGCCGACCCCGGCTCCTTCCAGGAGTACTGGCCGCTGGTGGTGGCTTACCAGCACACGCGGCACGACATAGAGACCCTGCGCAAGCGGACACCGGCAGACGGCGTCGTCGCCGGTACCTGTTCGATCAACGGGGACCTGTTTTCCGATGATCGCTCCCGCGCCATGATCGTCTCCTATGACTACACGGTGCTTGCCGGCACGCAGGGGCGCCGCAACCACTACAAGCAGGACCGGCTGTACGAACTGGCGGACCGCTTCCGCCTGCCCCTGATCCTGTTCTCGGAGGGCGGCGGCGGCAGGCCGGGGGACAACAATACCGGCCCCAGGGTGGCGATCGACACGACCACTTTCACCACATTCTCCAAGCTGAGTGGACTGGTCCCCATGGTGGGCATCAACAACGGCCGCTGCTTTGCCGGCAACACGGCGCTGCTGGCCTGCTGCGACGTCATCATCGCGACAGAGGCATCGACCATCGACATGGGCGGGCCGGCGATGATCGAGTGCGGCGGACTGGGCATCTACACACCGGAGGAAATCGGTCCGATGTCCTTCCAGGTGCCGAACGGTGTGGTCGATATTCTGGTCAGGGACGAGGAGGAAGCGGTCGATACCGCCAGGAAATACCTCTCCTACTTCCAGGGCCCGATTGCCGACTGGGAAGCGGCCGACCAGCGCACCCTGCGCCACGTCATTCCCGAGAACCGCGTCCGGCTCTACGACATGCGCGATGTGCTGCACAATCTGGCCGACAAGGATTCGGTGCTGGAGATCCGTGAGCAGTTCGGCATCGGCGTGATCACGGCCTTCATCCGCATCGAAGGCCGTCCCATGGGCGTGCTTGCCAACAATCCGCACCATCTGGCTGGCGCTATCGACTCCGATGGTGCCGACAAGGCTGCGCGCTTCATGCAGCTTTGCGATGCCTTCGACATTCCGGTGCTCAGCCTGGTCGATTGCCCCGGCATCATGGTTGGTCCCGACGTGGAGAAGGAGGCGCTGGTTCGCCATTCGGCGCGCATGTTCAACGTCGGTGCCAACATGACGACACCGCTGTTCACCGTCATCGTGCGCAAGTGCTACGGCCTGGGTGCCCAGGCCATGTGCGGCGGCGGCACGCTTGTGGGTTTCATGACGGTCGCATGGCCGACCGCTGAATTCGCCGGGATGAATATCGAGGGCTCGGTCAAGCTCGGCTATCGCAATGAGCTGATGGCGATCGAGGATCCGGAAGAGCGCCTCAGAATGTTCCAGGAAAGCGTGGATGCGGCATATGAGACCGCCCGCGCCGTCAATTCGGGAACGGGTGGGGGAATCGACGATGTG
>CAXBNO010000125.1:0-7939 GCA_963976775.1 uncultured Kordiimonadales bacterium | reverse complement strand
CAACTCAGACAATGGGTTAAGCGTCATCTCAGGTAGTTATCTGGGACAGCCCCTTAACTTTTGAAGCGCGAGAGTGCCCCGCTTGAACAGGAAAGGCGCGTACGTGCTGGATCGAAGCTATCTGCGGGCACAACACCTGACCTTGCTTGAATACTGGAATGGGCTCGAGGCCGGTGGAGGACTGCCGTCCCGTGCCGCCGTGAACCCGCTTGATTTGCCGCGCCTGCTCAAGAACATCGGCCTGGTCGATGTTGTGCAGGAGGTGGGTGGCATCTGCCGCTACCGCTATCGCCTGGTCGGGACCCAGTTGAGCCACATTGCCGGAGCGGACTTTACCGACCGCTGGCTGAGCGACATCAAGTCAGGTGAATACGTTGCCTTCCTGCAAGGGCTCTATACCGAGTGCGTCGACAGGAAGGCACCGGTATTTTCCCGAACGACAATGCAGTATTCCGACGATCGCAAACTGGAAGCGGATCGTCTGGTGCTGCCATTGGCGACCGACGGCGAGAACGTGGACATGTTGCTGATTTCCACCCTGTTCCGTTCGTCCAGCATGACTTTCGGACTGAAGCCCTTTCATTCGGACGATATTGTCCGGATGGAGGAGAGCCTGCGCCTCGCCGCGAGCGTGCTTGACAGCACTGACTGATCTTCCCTAGTTTCCCCACCGCGCCGATTTGAGCCAGCTTGCGGGCGCGTTAAACAAATTCCGCTAAAGAGGTGTACTTGCGTCCCGTTCGGGATGTCACCGCCTCCGCTGGCATTATGCGAAGCCGTGAGGACGCAAGACCATGAGCCTGTCATCCAAGAACCCCGAGACGATCGTGCTGCATGCCGGTCATCGTGCCGACCCGACAACCGGGGCCGTCGCCGTGCCGATCTATCAGACCACATCGTACCAGTTCCAGCATACCGAGCATGCGGCGAACCTGTTCGCGCTGAAGGAACTCGGCAACATCTATACCCGCATCATGAATCCGACCTGCGATGCGCTGGAACAGCGTGTGGCAGCGCTGGAAGGCGGTGCTGCGGCCCTGGCCGTTGCCTCCGGACAGGCAGCGAGCGCCATGGCGGTCCAGAACCTGGCCCGCGCAGGCGACAACATTGTCTCCTCCACCGACCTCTACGGCGGTACCTGGAACCTGTTCGCCAACACGCTGAAGGACCAGGGTATCGAAGTCCGTTTCGTGGACCCGGAAGATCCGGAAGCCTTTGCCCGCGCCACGGATGAACGCACCCGCGCCTACTACGCGGAAACCCTGCCGAACCCGAAACTGAGCGTATTTCCGATCCGCGAAGTGGCGGAGATCGGTCGTCCGCTGGGCATTCCGCTGATCGTGGACAACACGGCGGCACCGATCCTGTGCCGTCCGTTCGATCACGGGGCCGCTGTGATCGTCTATTCCGCCACCAAGTACATCGGCGGTCATGGCACCTCCATCGGCGGTCTGATCGTCGACGGCGGCAACTTCGACTGGGACGCCGTGCCGGAGCGCCAGCCTGCCCTGCACACGCCTGACCCGAGCTATCACGGCGCGGTATGGGTCGATGCCGTCAGGCCGCTGGGTCCGATTGCCTATGTGCTGAAGGCCCGCGTGACCCTGCTGCGCGATACCGGCGCGGCCATGAGCCCGTTCAATGCCTTCCAGTTCATTCAGGGACTAGAGACACTGCCGCTGCGCATGCGTGCCCATTGCGACAACGCAGCCCGCGTCGCGGACTTCCTGAAGAACCATCCGAAGGTGGAAAAGGTCATCTTTCCCGGA
This sequence comes from uncultured Kordiimonadales bacterium, assembly GCA_963976775.1. Classification (GTDB taxonomy): domain Bacteria; phylum Pseudomonadota; class Alphaproteobacteria; order Minwuiales; family Minwuiaceae; genus Minwuia. The sequence goes on along the minus strand of CAXBNO010000125.1, from coordinate 6,170 downwards.
CTTACCGAAGGCAAGGCGAGGGAGCGGGTCGATACCTACCTGAATCGTGGTTTCGGCGGTCTGCTGGGCTTCGAGATCAAGGGCGGCAAGGAAGCGGGCTCGGCCTTCATCAACGCGCTGGAACTGTTCTATCACGTGGCCAATATCGGCGACGTGCGCAGTCTGGCCATCCACCCGGCAACGACGACGCATTCGCAGCTGACGGCGGAGGAGCAACTGGCCTCCGGCGTCTCCGACGGCTACGTCCGCCTGTCCATCGGTATAGAACATATCGACGACATTCTGGCTGATCTGGAACAGGCGCTCGCCAAGGCCTGATCCATCTGACCACCCGGCTGCCCCTGCACGCACGCAGGGGCAGCCGGTGCTTCAGCCGAACCGGGAGAGGGAACGGAACATGGCATTGACGACGGCCGCGGGAACAACCGCCGTCCGCACCGGGGCATTCAACTACATGGCCGGGTCATCGGAGCCTTCGCTGTATCGCAACGGCAAGGTTCTGACGCGCCGCGATCTGGACGGCAGCGACAATGCCTGGATCGGTGTCGATCTGGTGGAGACGGACATGCCCGTCACGGACGCGCGCCAGCTCGACGCCGACCGGCAGCCGACGCTGCTGCACAACGGCTTCGAGCTGCAGGCGAACCGGCTGCGCGACCCTGATCTCGACTTCTTCAGCCACGATACGGTGCTGCGGCACTACTACCCGGACTGCGAGGAAATCGTGCGCCAGGCCACGGGGGCGGCGGTTGTCGCCGCGTTTGACCACAACGTCCGTTCCGCCACCGGCAAGAAGAGCCGGAAGCGCATCGACGGTGGCCAGCAGGTCCAGGGTCCGGCCCGCGTGGTGCATGGCGACTATACCCTGACCAGCGCCCCGCAGCGCCTGCGGGACCTGACGCGACCAGCGGGCGCGAACGACACGATCCGCAGCCTGTTGCCGGAGGGACAGGCCCTGCTGGATCGCGACAGGACCGAACATGCGATCAGAGACGGGCATTTCGCCATCATCAATGTCTGGCGCAACATCGTCGCCGAACCGGTCGGGACCGATCCGCTGGCGCTCTGCGATGCCGCGACGGTCAGGCCCGAGAACCTGGTGGTGTTCGAGATCCACTACAGGGATCGCGTCGGCGAGAACTATTTCGCGAAGCATTCCGACGGTCACTGCTGGTACCTCTACCCGGAACTGACGCGCGACGAGGCCCTGCTGATCAAGCAGTGGGACTCAGCGGGCGATCTGGCCCGCTCCGGCGGCAGGACCGGCGACGGCGCGGACAATCCCTGCACGTTCAGCTTCCACAGCGCCTTCCGCGACCGCACCACGCCGCCCGACGCTCCCGACCGCTGGAGCATCGAGGTGCGTTGCGTGGTGCTCCATGACTGACCGGCGATCCCGTCGGCAAGAGGTGAAACCGATATGCCGTGGTCCTGGAGCGCGCTTCCGTGGCGGATGGCACGGATGATGCGCTGGACCGCGTGAGGGCAATCAACGTCAAGACCCCTCCCGTCATTGCCCGGGCGGCGGATCAGTGCGCGTCGGCCCAGCTGTGCCCCTGACCGGCCTCCGCCACCAGCGGCACGGAAAGACGGGCCGCGCCTTCCATGATGCCCTTGACGGTGGCAATGGTCGCCTCGACCTCCGCATCCGGGGCTTCGAAGATCAGTTCGTCGTGCACCTGCAACAGCATCCGCGCCTTCAGCCCGGCCTGCGCCAGTCCATCAGGAATCCGGATCATGGCGCGCTTGATCACGTCCGCCGCCGTGCCCTGGATCGGGGCATTGATCGCCGCCCGTTCCGAGAAGCTGCGCATCCCCGGGTTCTTGTCCTTGATGCCGCGCAGGTGAATCCGCCGCCCGAACAGGGTCATCACGGAGCCGGCCTCCCGCGCCTCCGCCTTGGTGCGGTCCATGTAGTCCTTCACGCCGGGATAGCGTTCGAAATAGGCGTCGATGAACTGTTTCGCCTCCCCCTGCGGGATCTGCAACTGACGTGACAGGCCGAAGGCCGAGATGCCGTAGATGATGCCGAAATTGATCGCCTTGGCGCGTCGGCGGGTCGCTCCGTCCATGTCTTCAAGTGGCACGCCGAAGACCTGTGACGCGGTCAGGGCGTGAATGTCCACGCCATCGGCGAAAGCCTGTTTCAGGGAGTCGATTCCGGCGATGTCGGCCAGGATGCGCAATTCGATCTGGCTGTAGTCGGCGGAGATCAGGGTATGCCCCTCCTCCGCAATGAAAGCCGTGCGGATCTTCCGGCCCTCTTCGGTCCGGATCGGAATGTTCTGCAGGTTGGGGTCCGATGATGCCAGCCGCCCAGTCGCGGCACCGGCCATGTGATAGGCAGTGTGGACCCGCCCGGTTTCGGGGTTGATCTCCCGCGGCAGGGCGTCCGTGTAGGTCGATTTCAGCTTGGTCAACTGCCGCCAGTCCAGCACGCGCCGGGCCAGGTCCACGCCCTGCGCGGCCAGATCCTCCAGCACCTCGGCCCCGGTCTGGTAGGCACCGGTCTTGGTCTTCTTGCCGCCGCTGAGGCTCATCCTCTCGAACAGGATCTCGCCAAGCTGCTTGGGGCTGCCGACGTTGAACTCCTCCCCCGCCAGACCGTGTATTTCCTTCTCGATCTCGGCAGCGCGCTGTTCGAAGTCTGCCGACATGTCCTCCAGGATCTTCCGGTCCACCTTGATCCCGGCCTGTTCCATGCCTGCGATCACCGGCACCAGCGGTCGCTCGATGGTCTCGTAGAGCGTGACCATGCGGTCATGCACCAGCCGCGGCTTCAGCAACTGCCAGAGGCGCAGGGTCACGTCCGCATCCTCCGCCGCATAGTCCAGCGCCTTGTCCAGCGGCACACGGTCGAAGGTGATCTGCGCCTTGCCGGTTCCGGCGACTTCCTTGTAGGGGATCGGCGTATGGTCCAGATGCAGCCGCGCGAGTTCGTCCATCCCGTGGCCATGCTGCCCGGCGTCGAGCACGAAGGACAGCAGCATGGTGTCATCGATCGGGTGCAGCGGCGCCCCGGCGCGGGTCAGTACCGTCTGGTCGTACTTGATGTTCTGCCCGACCTTCAGCACGCCGGGATCGGCGAACAGCGGGCGCAGCAGGTCCAGCGCTTCCTCCAGCGGAATCTGCACCGGATCGTCCGTCGCTTCGCCGCCCAGGTCCAGCTGACCCTCCGGCACCTTGCCCTTGTGGCGCAGCGGAATGTAGCAGGCCTGCCCCGGCGCGGTCGCCATGGAGATGCCGACAAGCACCGCCGCGACCGCATCCAGTGAGGTCGTCTCCGTATCCACCGCGACAACGCCCGCCTTCTCCGCCGCCGCGATCCAGCCTTTCAGGCTGTCCACATCCTGAACCAGCTCATAACGCGCATCAGCGGGGGCCGCGACCTCGGCGGCGCGCGCAGCCTCCACATCACCTTCCGTGCCAAAGCGATTGCGCACCTTGGTGGTCAGGGACCGGAACTCGTTCGCCTCCAGGAAGCCGGTCAGTTTCGCCAGATCGGGCGGGCCGATGGTGAAGTCCAGGAAAGCCTCGTTCACCGGCACGTCCCGCCTCAGGGTCACGAGCTGTCGGCTGATCCGCGCCAGTTCCGCATTCTCGATCAGGTTCTGGCGCCGCTTCGGCTGCTTGATCTCTGATGCCCGTGCCAGCAGGGAGTCGAGGTCACCATATTCGTCGATCAGCTGCGCCGCAGTCTTGATACCGATACCCGGCACGCCCGGCACATTGTCGGTCGAATCCCCCGCCAGGGCCTGGATGTCGATGACCTTGTCGGGATCGACGAAGAACTTCTCCCGCACCTCGGCAGGACCGATGCGGCGGTTCTTCATCGGGTCGAGCATGGTCACACCATCATCGACCAGCTGCATCAGATCCTTGTCGGAGGAGACGATCACCACCTCGTGTCCGTCCTCCCGCGCGTGCTGCGCGAAGGTGGCGATGAGGTCATCGGCCTCGAAGCCGTCCATTTCCAGCGACGGCACACCAAAGGCCTCCACCGCTTCCCGGAACAGCGGGAACTGCGGGATCAGGTCTTCCGGAGCGGGCGGACGGTTGGCCTTGTACTCGGGATAGATCTCGGACCGGAACGTCTTTCGCGACGTATCGAAGATCACTGCCAGATGGCTCGCCTTGCCCGCCGATGTCAGATCATCGAGCAGCTTGTAGAGCATGTTGCAGAAACCGAGCACCGCATTGACCGGCGTGCCGTCGGTACGGGTCAGCGGCGGCAGCGCATGATAGGCCCGGAAGATGTAGCCGGAGCCATCGACCAGATAGACCAGATGCTGTTTCTTATCCGTGCCGGAACCTTCACTCATGGTCGGCTCAATGCGCCGCGGCGTGGCCCGCACCTTCCTTCAGGACGAAGCGACGACCGCAGTACGGGCAATCGATCGAGTTCCCGTTCCCCATCTCAAGGAACACCCGCGGATGGCCGAGCGGGCCATCGTCACCATCGCAGGCGACGCGCTTGTCTTCAGATTCAACGATTTCCGCTGGTTCCATGGCCTCGGCCCCCGTGCTGTTGCGTGGCCGCGATGATAGCGTCGGTTGCGCACCGTTCAAGCGTGGCCGGGCACCCCGTGGCGGAGTTCATGTCGCGCCTGCCTCAGCACCGAAACCGCGCTCCAGAATGCCAGCACCGCCATGATGCTGGCGACGGCCAGATCGGGCCATCGGCTGGCACTGGCGAAGACACCGACACCCGCCAGGATCACCGCGACATTGTTGATGGCGTCATTACGGCTGCAGAGCCAGACGGAGCGCAGATTGGCGTCGCCACTGCGGAACCGCAGCAGGAACAGCACGCTGATCAGATTGGCCGCCAGCGCCAGACCGCCGACCGCGCTCATGGTCGTCGCATCGGGCACATCACCAATGATCGCCGCGCGCACTGCCGCAGCCAGGATCCAGATACCGAACAGCGCCATGCTGGCAGCCTTCACGATTGCCGCCCATGACCGCGTCCGCAGACTGGCGGAGAGGACCGCGAGACTGATGCCATAGGTCGCCGCATCCCCGGCGAAGTCGAGCGAATCACTCAGCAGCGCCAGGGAGCCGGACTGAACACTGGCCGCAACCTCGACCACGAACATCACCGCATTGATGGCAATGACGATCAGCAGGATCCGGCGAATCTCCGGCCTGTCGACAGGCAGTTCCGCGTCGTGATTGCATCCGGCACTCATCGTGGCCTCCCTTGACTTCACTGTGGCGCCTGCAACATGGGATCTCCAGTAACTGGAGGTTCAAGGGGATTCTTGCTGGACCTCACGTTTTTTTGCCGGAGCACGAAAATGCTGGGAATCGGACAACTGTCGGCCGAGACCGGAACCAAGGTCCCGACCATCCGCTACTACGAGGATATCGGCCTGCTGCCGGAACCGGAGCGCACCGCCGGGAATCAGCGGCGCTATGGCAAGCAGCAGGTTGATCGGCTGCGCTTCATCCGCCATTGCCGCGACATGGGCTTCCCGCTGGCCGATGTTCGCGCCCTGCTCGACCTCAGCGATGACCCGCAGCGTTCGTGTGCCAGCGCTGACACCATCGCCCGTCACCAGTTGCAGGAAGTCGAGCGCAGGCTTGCAAGTCTGGCCAGCTTGCGGCAGGAACTGTGTCGCATGATCGACCAATGCGCGGGCGGCACGGTGGCCGACTGTCGCGTCATCGAATCCCTTGCCGATCATGCCCATTGCATTGCCGACCGGCACACGACGCCTGCCCCGACGGAGCAGCATGTCGAACCAACACGACGGGACCCTGCATGACCGACAACGCCATCCAGACGCGGGATCTGCGCAAGACCTATCGCGGCAAGAAGTCCGACGGCATCAAGCAGGCGCTGAAGGGCGTCGACCTGACCGTGCCGCGCGGATCGTTCTTCGCGCTGCTCGGTCCCAATGGTGCAGGCAAGTCCACCTTCATCAACATCCTGGCCGGGCTGGTGATGAAGACCAGCGGCAGTGCCGCGATATGGGGCAGGGATATCGACAGTCACCCCCGCCAGGCGCGGGCGGCCATCGGTGTCGTGCCACAGGAACTGAACCTGGATGCCTTCTTCACCCCCCGCGAGGTGGTCGAGTTTCAGGCGGGCCTCTACGGCGTGCCGCGGAGGGAACGCGCGACGATGGAGGTGCTGGACGCCATGGGTCTGGCCGACAAGGCAG
>CAXBNO010000124.1:0-7942 GCA_963976775.1 uncultured Kordiimonadales bacterium | reverse complement strand
AGTCCCTGCTGACCCGCAGGGGGCCATTGAGCGTGCCGGTCAATCAGGTGGGCGGCTTCATCCGGTCGGAAAGGACCTCCGTGGTCCCCGACATGCAGGTGTTCTGCAATCCGGTGTCCTATTCGACTCAGGCGAACGGCGCGCCGCAGATGGATCACGAGCCGGGTTTCATCCTGTCGGTTCAGCCCTGTCGCCCGACCAGCCGCGGGGAGATCATGATCGGCTCCGCCGATCCGCGCGATGCGCCGCTGATCCAGCCCAATTCACTGTCCACCGAAGCGGATCGCGTGGCGGCGGTACGGGCGAGCAGGCTGCTGCGGGCGCTGGCCAACACGCCAACCATCAGACGCGTCACCCGCGCGCCGAAGGCACCGGACATATCCACCATGAATGACGCCGAGATGCTGGAGAACTTTCGCGCCCGGTCAGCGACCGTCTTCCACCCGTGCTGCACCTGCCGCATGGGTGACGGACCGGAGAACTCGGTGCTGGACGAGCGGCTGAGGGTGCACGGGGTCGGTCGACTGCGGGTCGTCGATGCCTCATCCTTCCCCAGCATCACTTCGGGCAATATCAATGCGCCGACGATGATGCTGGCCATGCGGGCCGCTGATCTGATCCTGGAGGACGCGCAGGCAACCGCGCACCACACCTGAGAACCGAGAAGGACTGGGAATCGCATGCGCCTGGAAAAGATCGAGACCTTTGTCGTCGGCAATCCGCCACCCCGCCACGGCGGTCGCTACTTCATCTTCGTGCGGCTGACCACTGCCTGCGGGATCACGGGTGTCGGGGAGATCTACAACGCCACCTTCGGCCCCGATCTCTGCGCCGCCATGGCCGTGGAGGTGTTCGGTCGGCAGTTCGAAGGTCAGGATCCGCACCATATCGAGAAGCTGTGGCGGCGCACCTACGGCGCCGGGTTCACCCAGCGCCCCGATGTGACGGTGATGGGTGTGCTCAGTGGTCTCGAGATGGCCTGCTGGGACATCATCGGCAAGGCGGCGGACAGACCCGCCTACGACCTCCTTGGCGGCAGGGTGCATGACCGCCTGCGCAGCTACACCTACCTCTATCCGCCGGAGGGCGACGTCTATCCCGACCCGGATGTGCCCAATGTCTACAATGATCCGGACATGGCTGCCGGGGTTGCGGTTGCGATGGTCGAAAAGGGCTTCACGGCGGTGAAGTTCGACCCGGCGGGACCCTATACCGTCTATGACGGCCACCAACCGACGCTGGCGGACCTGGAACGCAGCGAGATGTTCTGCAGGCGCATCCGGGAGGCCGTCGGCACCCGCGCCGACCTGCTGTTCGGCACCCATGGCCAGTTCACGGTCTCGGGCGCGAAGCGCATGGCCCGGCGGCTGGAGAAATACGACCCGCTCTGGTTCGAGGAACCGACCACGCCGGAGAATCCCGCCGACATGGCGGAGATCGCGCGTTTCACCTCGATTCCCGTCGCTGCCGGTGAACGGCTGTGCACCAAGCACGAATTCGCCCGGCTGCTGGAAGCCGGTGCGGCCTCCATCCTGCAGATGAATCTCGGCCGTGTCGGGGGTCTGCTGGAGGCCAGGAAGATCGCCGCCATGGCCGAAACCCGCCAGGCCCAGATCGCGCCGCACCTCTACTGCGGACCGGTGACGGCGGCAGCCAATATCCAGATCGCAACCTGCAGCCCGAACTTCCTGATCCTGGAGAGCATCGGCACGTTCACCGGCCCCTACATGTCGATGGTCAGCGCCGATTTCACCTGGCAGGACGGCTACCTGATCCCGCCAACCAGTCCCGGACTGGGCATAACGCTGAATGACGCCGTGATCGCCGCGAACCCCTACACCGGCACCGAACTGCATCTGGGCATGGCACACGAACCCGTCGTGCCCTGACCCCGCTTGTTTCGCGGCACACCTTGTGTGTCCACCTGAGCATCCTGACCGACGAATGACATGACAGGCATCGGGATCGCCCTGCAGCGCCTCGACGGTGCCGTAGACGGTCTGCCGCATCTTCACCCGGAAGAACGCGTCGACGACCGTGTGCCGGTCGGCCTTGCTCTCTCTCAGGCGTCCTGTTTCCTTTGCAGGGCGCTGATCGCCAGAAGGCTGGCGGTGCCGAGGAGCAAGCCCAGAACAGCGATGGCAATCGCCGGTCCATAGCCGCCCGTCATATCGAAGATCAGCCCGGCCAGAGTCGGTCCGCCAAGCACGCCCAGCCCCGCAGCGGAATAGTTGACGCCAAGAATGCCGCCCAGATGCCGGACCCCGAAGATATCCGCCAGAAGCGCGGGCATGAGCGGCGCGAAACCGCCGTAGAGCGTGCCGAAGATCACGGCGAAGAAGCCAAGCGTCCAGACGTCGCGGGCGAGATACCAGAAGGCCATCATTACCGCGAGCCCGAGATAGACGCCTGTCAGCGTGCGCAACCGACCGAGCCGGTCGGCGACCAGGCCGACCAGGAACCGTCCGCCGATGCTGGATACGCCGATCAGGCTGATCAGCCAGGCACCCGTGCCCTCGGTCATGCCATGGTCGAGGACATATGGCACCATGTGGACCAGCGGCACGAAGAGCGAGAACGAGATGCAGAGACCGGCGCCGCTGAGCAGCCAGAATTCCGGCTTCCTGATTGCTTCCGGCAGGGTCAGGTTCGGCCCGGGCGGCGCTTCCGACGAAGGCGGCGGGCCGCCATCCGGGTTCAGTCCGTGCCTTTCCGGTGAGTGGCGCAACAGCAGCATCGCAAGAATGCCGATGACACCCACGCCGATCCCCAGACAGGTCATGGCGTCCCGCCAGCCGTAATCCTGGATGAGCCAGTTGGCCAACGGTGGTGTCACCAGCGTGCCTGCGCCTATGCCCATCACGGCGAGGCCGGAAGCCAGGCCACGCCGCCGCACAAACCAGCGCTGGAGGGCGCTGATCGTGGGCACATAGATGCAGCCCGCACCGACGCCGACACCGAGACCGTATGCGATGTAGACCTGCCACAGGGTCGCTGCCTGCGCCGCCGCGATCAGCCCGGCGGCAAGGAAGGCCATGCCGGTCGCTGCGACCACCGCAGGACCGAGACGGTCCGCCAGCGGGCCACTCACCGCGCCCAGGCTGAACAGCAGCCCCCCGGCGATGGCCGAGACCAGGGCAACGTCAGAACGGCTGGCCTGGAAGGTGTTCTCGATCGCAGGGAAGAACGGACCAAAGGAATAGGCGACGCCGAAGGCGAAGAAGGTGCCGACAAAGCTGGCCCCGACCACGATCCAGCCATAGAACAGCTTCTGCCCCGTCCCGGTCTCGGACGTCACGATCCTCCCCCATCAATCGATGCGCGTTCCCGCTTGCACGCGTCCTGTTCCGATGATGCACGGGAATCGCGCGCGCCGGAAGCCGACCCGCCGCTCGGCTGCCATGTGCGCGGATGCCGGAGCGGGCGGATACCATAGCGGTCGGGCCGGATCATCATCGGGTGAACGCCAGCCCGGTTCGCCGCGCCGGTTGCTCAGGCACTCTTCCTGAAGTCCTGGCGCTTGACGCGGATGCCAGCGGCTTCCCTGTCGAAAGTGTCTTCGCTCACGCCTGCCTCTCGCAGCTTGATCTTCTGGACCTTGAGTGTTGGCGTCTTGGGCAGGGCGTCAATCACACGGACAAAGCGGGGCACCATGAAATGTGCCATGCGCGGGATCAGGAACTCGATCAGGGCCCTGGGATCGATCGAACGGCCTTCGACCGGCTCCACCACGATCATGACCTCATCCTCACCATGTTCCGAGGGGACCGCGATGGCGGCGGCCTCCCTGACGTCCGGATGGGCATTGACCTCCACCTCGACCTCAAAGGAGGAGATGTTCTCGCCGCGGCGGCGGATCGAGTCCTTGACCCTGTCGATGTAGAAGAAGTTGCCCTCGGCATCGACCTTGAGGGCGTCGCCGGTATGGAACCATCCGTTCCGCCAGGCGCTGGCCGTCGCCTCCGCGTTCTTGTGATAACCGTGGTTCATCGCCCAGGGTGCGGCGTCGCGGACGATCAGTTCACCAACCGTACCGACCGGCACCTCGCGGTCGTTGTCGTCGACGATGCGAACCTCCGCACCCGGTCGCACCAGGCCGCAGGTACCCGCAGTCTCGGGGTTGCGACCGGACATGATCTGGCAGGAAATCTCGGTCATGTTGAAGGTGGTGTACCAGTCGACCCCGACACGTCTGGCCAGGGCAATGGACTCGGCCGTGAGCGGTGCCAGAATCATCGATCTCAGTGTCGTGTTTCGCTCCGCATCGCTCACCTCCAGCTTGGACAGGAAGGTGGCGATGGACCCCATCACCACACAGAAGGTCGCACCCATCCGGTTCACGGTTTCCCAGAAGGTATCCGTCCCGAACGACTCCAGCACCGCGACCGAACCACCGACGCAGAGCATCCGTGTCACGGCGGCGATACCGGCGACATGGAACAGCGGCAGATGCATCAGGATGCGGTCGTCGCCATCCAGCCAGTAGGTGCAGACATTGGCCATCCGGGCCATGTGCATGTAGGACGACAGCACCCCCTTGGACGGCCCCGTGGTGCCGGATGTGAACAGGATCGACTGCGTGTCCCAGGGCTCGATCGGGCGGGACAGTTCAGGCGGGGCCTCATCGGCAGCGGGTAAGGCACCGGGTGTCAGCGCATCCAGCCCCAGCACCTTCAGACCCGGAATGGCAGCGGGTTCGCCGCCGCCACTGACGATCACCGTCTCCAGATCGAAATGCCTGATCTCAGCCAACCGGTCGACGAGATCTGGATGGACAACGGCGACCCTGGCATCGGAGAGCCAGACCACATGCTCCAGCAGACCACCGCGATATGCGGTGTTGAAGGGGACGTAGACCGCGCCGAGGTAATTGATGCCGAGCCAGGTCTGGATGGTGGTGCCCGAATTGGGTTGCCAGGAAATCACATGGTCACCCTGTCCGACACCCTGTGCCGCGAGGCCGCGTGCGGCATGCACTGCCCCGGCGCGGGCGTCGGCATAGGTCAAGACGCTGCCATCCTCGAACACCGCGAAGGTCTTCCCGGGCTGAGCAGCCGCCCAGTGTTCGAGAAGGTCACGAAAGACGACCTCGTCGCGCGGCGACACCTTCCAGCGGTCCAGCGCAGCCCGTTGCAACTGTGCCGCCAGTTCCGGTGAAACCTGGCGTGTGCCCGTCTCCAGGACCTGCAGCACCAGAAACCCCTCCGCCGTGAGCAGTGGCGGCGAGACAGCACCGACAGGCATCTGGAAAGCGATCTCGTCGATCAGTCGCCCGCCGGGTATCCGTGCCGTCACCGTGCATGTGCCCAGGCCGGTGCCCGGCGCCGCAACCTTCCAGTCCGTTCCGGGGAAACGCTCGCGGGCCTGCTCCAGCGTCAACCAGGTCCTTGCGTCGCCACAGAGGACCTGCACCTGACCCATGGCCCTGCCATCATCCGCGCCCTTCAGCGTCCAGCCGAGATCGCCGCCGGGCAGCTTTCGGGCCGCCAGCACCGCGGCGAGGTCTCCCGCCTTGCGCGCGGCCCGCGCCACCGCTTCGGCGGTCTGCCTGTCATCGAAGGCGGCACCTGTCAGATGAATGACCGGCACCGCGTCACCATCGGCTTCCGCCAGAGCCGCCGCGAGTGCCGATGCCGCACGCCGGAGACGGAACCGCGCGACCTGCTCCGCCTCGGTCAGCCCTGCTTCCCTGCGCAGTGCCTCAAGACGGCGATCCTGATCGTTCATGCTGGCGGAGGTTTCCCCGATCCTCCTGGCCATCAACCGGCGAACCTCCTCTTCGGAGGTTACGAGGCCACGCTGCTCGGCTTCGCGCAAGACCAACCGTTCGCGCGCGATTGTCTCCAGTATCCGCAGGCTGGCCTGAAGCGCGCCTTCTGCCGGATCCGTGGGCCGGGTGGAACGCAGACGTTCGGCAACATCCCTGATGGTGAAGGTCTCGCCGTAGACCGACAGCACCTGACGCTGCCACGGCGCGACATGTGCCAGGTACCAGGGCACGCCCACGATGGCGGCGACCACCAGAGCATAGAGCGCAAGGATCACGGCCAGACGCCTCATCCGCTGCTATCCCCTGCATCGGGGAGCAGCAGCATCAGGGCTTCGAACCAACTCCCCGGTACCAGGAAGATTGCGTCGCCACCCGCCTGGCGGACGTAACAGTTGCTGCCGTCTGGTGTCTTATCCCCGACCTCGATCACACTGGCGGGCCGGGTCGGCTCGACCACGGTAATCGTCAGGGCCGGTTGGCCGAACCCGAAGGTCGAAGGATCGGCGCTCACCTCCGGCAGGCGTCGCATGGCCTCGGGCGATGCCAGCAGGAGAAGCGCCGCATTGACCCGCGCCGGATCGCCTGCGCTCCACCCCTCCGCCGTGCGCGTGAAACGGCGTTCCACGCCGGACCGGTGACGCAGTTCCAGCGACTGGACATCGGCCGTCCCGATACGCCACATCACCGGCTTTCCCTCACCCGAACCATTCACGTGCGTCCACACCCAGTCAGCCAGTACGAGCACGCAGACGAGCAGCAGGAACAGTCTGATGGTGGTCCACACGCGCATCTCAGCGCCGCCGCCACCAGAAGAAGAGCGCCAGCAACAGCGCCAGCCCGGGCAACACCGCCAGACTGGTCAAGCGAAGCATCTCTCTCTGTTCCTCATTCAGCACGAGGCGACGGAAGGCGTAGGATCGGGCGCGAATGTCGGTCAGCGGCTGCGCGCCCGTCAGCCAGCGCGCGGCATTGATCACCAGCTGACCATTGCCACCGGAATAGATATGGGCATTGGTCGCGAAGTCGCTGTCGCCCACCACGACCGCGCGCGCCTCGTTTCCTGCGATCCGGCGCAAGGCCATCGCGGCCAGCGCCTGTCTCCCCTTCCGCTGCACACCGTCGGCGCCGGTCAACAGGCCCGCCTCGGTGGTCACGGCTATCGGTGCGGCCGCGCCATCCCTGTCGACGGCAGGCGCACCGGGCCAGCCATCCGTTGAGTCCCGGACGAGTTCGATTGGTGCAACACCCGGAAAATATGTGGTCTCCAGCCCGTTGCCGACTTCCGATACCGGGAACCGGTCCGTCAGCACTGCCGGGGTCAACGGGTCGTCGCCGACATGCACCGAAGGATCGGCCACGAGGCCTTCCCCCACGACAAGCCCCAACGGTCTTGCCAGGTCGCGGAGCATTGCGGGCGTCTCGGGATCGGCCAGGACGAGGAGCGCCCCGCCAGCATCGCGATAGGCTTCCAGATCCCTGAAATGGTCCCCCGCCAGGGGCTGGCGCGCGCCCACCGTTGCCACCATCGCGTAACCTGTCAGGTCCATGTCCACGGCCGAAACGCGCCGGATATCGAAGAGTGCCCGGCGCAGGCCGTCCGCAGCGCGCGACAGGCCGCCCGCGCCGCTGTCGCGAATATCAGGTCCGCCGAGGTCCGCGAGGACGCAGATGGTTCGTGCTGCGATTCCGACTGCCTGCATCAGCCCCTCTGTAAAGGCCCTTTCACCGATCGTGGCTGTATTGACCATCCGTTCATCCTGACGGAAGACGACGATGCCGGAACGGGCCACACCCATGCTGCGTGCTTCACCCGGGTTCATCTCGGGGTCAACGAAGCGCAAATTCAGTGAAGGATTGCGACGCGCGTAGAGGTCCAGCAGCCGCCGGGCCGCATCGCGCTGCGCGCGAAATGCCGCTGTGTCGGGGAAGAACCCCACGATCTCCACCGGAGTTTCGATCTGGCCCAGGACCTCGAGCGTTGTTGGCGAGAGGGTATAGCGACCGCCTGCAGTGACATCCACGCGCCAGGGCGCAAGACTTGCCAGCAGATTGGCGAGTACCGCCAGCCCGACCAGCACGGTGGTCATCGTGGCAACATTGCCCCCGATCAACGCCCGCCGAAGCCCAATCTCGCGGACATTCCGGATGCCGCCTGCGACAGCCCAGAGACCG
>CAXBNO010000123.1:0-8011 GCA_963976775.1 uncultured Kordiimonadales bacterium | reverse complement strand
CGAGCGCGGGCTGCACCGCCCCGAAACGTTCCCAGATCTCCAGCGACCGGCGCGACGTACAGGTGGCACGACTGCCGAAACTGGCACTGTCGCGTGGTTCGATCACCGTGCACGGCACGCCGTGACAGGCGAGGCCGAGCGCCAGGGTGAGACCGATGGGACCACCGCCGACGATGATCACCGGCACGCGTCCGCCCCTGCCATCCAGTTCGGGTGGCGGCGTGAAGGGATAGCGCGGAAAGGCGTCGTAGATGTCCCGGCCGATCACCATCCCGTTCTCTCCCCCTTGCCGATCAGCCCTTGCGGAAGTGCTTCGACAGCTTCAGGCCCTGCCCCTGATAGTGGCTGCCGATCTCCGCGCCGTACAGGGTCTCCGGCATCTCACTCAGCCGCTCGTAGACCAGCCGGCAGACGCGCTGGCCGTGTGCCAGTTCGAAGGGGACCTCGTGACTGCGGACCTCCAGCACGGCGGGGGTGCCGCCACCTGATGCCGGACCATAGCCGAAGCCGGGATCGAAGAACCCCGCGTAATGGATGCGGAATTCGCCGAACGACGTGTCATAGGCCACCATCTCCGCTGCGGAGTCGGGTGGTACCGCGACCCTTTCGCGGCTGACCAGGATGTAGAACTGGTTCGGGTCCAGGATCAGTGTCCTGTCGGCATTGGCGTGGACCGGTTCCCAGAACTCCTCCACCGGGTAATGGTCGATGCGGTTCAGGTCGATCAGCGGGGCGTGGTGCCGGGCGCGATAGCCGACCAGGCCGCCGTGACTCTCTCCAGAAAGATCGACGGAGACCCAGAGCCCGTCACGAATGGTCGGTTCGGCGCCATCCAGGCTTTCCGGACTCACCAGTGCGCTGCGCTGATGCAGTTCCCGGTGCAGACTGTCGGAGGGACGCGACTTGCCGCGCCAGACGCGCAACTGGTTCAGGCGCAGCCCGGCGCTGACCAGCACCGAGAAGGTGCGCGGCGCGATCTCCAGATAAAGCGGCCCTTCATAGCCTGCCGCGACGCTCTCGAAGCTCTCGCAGTAGTCGGTGACCAGGCGGGTGAAAACGTCCAGCCGACCTGTGGAACTCTTCGGGTTGGTCTTTGCCGACAGGTCTCGGGGCAGGCGCACGCGCTCCTGCAGTTCGACGATATAGACGCAGCCCCGCTCCAGCACCGTTGGCGTACCGAGGTCGATCTCGTGCATCGTCAGGCGGTCGAGTTTCTGTTTCACGGTCGAGGCCGCGCCGGGCAGGAAACTTGTCCTGACACGCCAGGCCCGGCGACCGAGCCGCAGGTCCAGGCTGGCGGGCTGGATCAGCTCCTCCGGCACGCCGCCGTCAGCGGAAATCCGACCCTCTTCCACCAGCCGCCGCAGGGCCTGACCGGGCAGGATGCCGCTTCGTCGCGCGCGTTCCTGTGTGCTGCCGGTGTCTGCCGCTGAATTCTGGCCTGAAGCCATTCCCGCCCCCGATAACCGCTGTCCTGCACCGGCGTTGTTGATCGCCCGTGAACCATCGGCTTTTATGGCCCCTGAATCAGGTCCCGAGTCAACCGTGCGCAGCGCCGTCAGTCCAGTCCCGACGCCTGCACGACTGACCGCAAACAGGGCCAGCACCAGGGAGAGACGTTCCATGAGCCGGGAAGCCTACGCCAACAATCTCGACATGAACCTTGCGAACAGCACGGTACTGACGCCGCTCAGCCTGATCCGGCGTTCGGCGGCGGTCTATCCCGACAAGCCGGCGCTGGTGCATGGCGACGTCACTCAGAGCTGGTCGGAGACCTATGCGAACTGTGTCCGGCTGGCTTCGGCGCTGCAGGGCCGGGGCATCGGTGAACTGGATACCGTTGCCATCATGTGCCCGAACACGCCGCCGATGTACGAGGCGCATTTCGGGGTGCCCATGATCGGTGCCGTGCTGAACGCCCTGAACTATCGCCTGACCGCGCCGGAAATCGCCTTCATCCTGGAGCATGGCGAGGCGAAGGCGCTGATCACCGACACCGAATTTGCGCCGATCATAAAGGAGGCGCTGCAGATCATCGGTCGCGACATGCTGGTGATCGACATTGCCGATCCGCAGGGGCCGGGTGGCGAGCGGCTGGGCGAGATCGAGTATGCGGACTTCCTCGCCGAGGGCGATGCCGACATGGAATGGTCGATGCCGAAGGACGAGTGGCACAAGATCGCTCTCAACTATACTTCGGGCACGACCGGCAACCCGAAGGGTGTGGTGTTCAGCCATCGCGGAGCCTATCTGAATTCCATCAACAACGCGCTGACCTGGGGGATGCCGACGCACACGCGCTACCTCTGGACCCTGCCGATGTTCCACTGCAACGGCTGGTGCTTCCCCTGGACGCTGGCGGCGGTGGCGGGGGTGAGCATCTGCCTGCGTCGTGTGGATTCGGGCACCATCTATGATGCCATCGCGACCCACGACGTCACGCATCTCTGCGGCGCGCCGATCATCATGCAGTTCATCACCGGCGCCAGTGAGGAACAGAAGAAGCCCTTCGACCAGAAGGTCAACATGATGGTCGCCGCCGCGCCGCCGCCCGCCGCCGTGCTGGCCGAGATGGCCCGGCAGGGCTTCGAGGTGACGCATGTCTATGGCCTGACCGAGAGCTATGGCCCGTGCGTCGTCTGTGCCTGGAAGGACGAGTGGAACGACCTGAGTGCCGACGAGCAGGCGCGCATGAAGGCCCGTCAGGGCGTCACCTCCATCATGCAGGAAGGTCTGATGGTCGCCGACCCGGACACCATGGAACCGGTGCCGATGGACGGCCAGGCCATGGGGGAGGTGATGATGCGCGGCAATGCCATCATGTGCGGTTACCTGAAGAACCCGAAGGCCACGGATGAATCCTTCAAGGGTGGCTGGTTCCATACCGGCGACCTGGGGGTCTGGCACCCGGACGGCTATATCGAGCTGAAGGACCGGTCGAAGGACATCATCATCTCCGGCGGCGAGAACATCTCCTCGATCGAGGTGGAGGACACGCTGTATCGGCACGAGGCCGTCGCGGCCTGCGGTGTCGTGGCCAAGCCGAGCGAGAAATGGGGTGAGACGCCTGTCGCCTTCATCGAACTGAAACCGGGCAAGTCAGCCACGGAGGAGGAGATGATCGCCTTCATCAGGGAACATCTGGCGGGCTACAAGTGCCCGCGGGAGATCGTCTTCTGCGAAGTGCCGAAGACCTCCACCGGCAAGATCCAGAAGTTCAAGCTACGTGATCTTGCCCGGGCGGGGTGACGAGGCGGTGGCGATGAGGCCACGCGCCACCTTCCGCTCCCGGTAGAAGGTGTAGATGCCGCTGCAGACGATGATGGCGGCACCCAGCAGCGTGAGGGGGCGGGGCACGTCGCCGAAGACGAACAGGCCGACCAGGATGGCCCAGACCAGCATGGTGTAGCGGAAGGGGGAGATGAATCCGATGTCCCCCACCCGCATCGCCATGGTGATGAAAATGTAGCCGAAAGTGACGAAGAACGCGGCACCGCCAAGCAGGACCAGATCGCCCTGGGAGACGCTGTTCCATCCCTGCACGACGGAGGTGACGCCCGACATGGTGGTGACGGCGAGCGATGTCACCAGGGTCACGAAGATGTTGGGCACGGCGCGGTCGAGCTGCCGGGTGCTCAGGTCACGCAGGACCACGAAGATGACGGTGGTCAGGGCGACCAGGGAATAGACGTTGAAACCTTCCGATCCCGGTCGGACGATCAGCAGCACACCGACGAAACCGGCGAAGATTGCCGTGTACCGGCGCCAGCCCACGGGTTCCTTGAGGAACAGGGCGGCGGCAAGGGTCATGGCCAGCGGCAGGGACTGCAGGATTGCCGAGACATTGGCGATGGGCATGTGAAACAGGGCGGTCAGAAAACAGATCATCTGGCCCATGTCACCCAGCGTGCGCCAGACCATGATCCGCTGATCCCGTCGCGCGGGCCGGAATCGCAACACGCCCTGCCAGCGCGCGATCGCCAGGATCAGCAACGTCGTGCCGATGCCGCGCAGGAACACGGCCTGAAACAGGTTCAGGTTGGCGGAGACAAGCTTCATCAGCGTGTCGTTCAGCACGAAGGCAGCCATCGCGGCCATCATCAGGCCGGCGCCGCGCAGGTTCTCGGCAAGTGGTGTCATCGGTCTGGAGATCAGTTCCCGTCCATGGCGCCTTCGCGGCGGAACGCGGCCCGCACCTGCCTGGCGTGACGCCGCTCCGCGCGCAGCATGATCCAGCCCGAAAGCAGGACGCCGGATGCGACCACGGCGACGATCAGTGTTGCAAGTGCATTGATGTCGGGGCTGACACCCAGCCGGACCTTGGAGAATATCAGCATCGGCAGGGTCGTGGCACCGGGGCCGGTGACGAAGCTGGCGATCACCAGATCATCGAGCGACAGGGTGAAGGCCAGCAGCCAGCCCGACAGCAGGCCCGGCATCAGCATCGGCAGCGTGATGCGGCGCAGGACGGTGATCGGGCGCGCGCCCAGGTCCATCGCGGCTTCCTCCAGCGCCCGGTCCAGTCCGGCGACGCGCGACCGCACCACCACCGCGACATAGGCTGCGGCGAAGGTGATGTGGGCGATGATCACCGTGGTCATCCCGCGGCCGGCGGGCCAGCCGACAAGCTGTTCCATGGCGATGAACAGCATCAGCAGGGACAGGCCGGTAATCACCTCCGGCATGACCAGCGGTGCCGTCAGCATGGTGGAAAACCCCGTGCGGCCCCGGAAGCGCCCGAAGCGGGAGAGCACGTAGCCTGCCAGTCCGCCGATCACCACCGCCACGGTGGCGCTGATCGCCGCGATCTGCAGCGACATGGATGCGGCACCGAGCACCTGCGGGTCACGGAACAGTTCGCCATACCATTTCACCGACCATCCGCCCCAGACCGCCACCATCCGCGATGCGTTGAAGGAATAGACGATCAGCACGATGATCGGCAGGTAGAGAAAGGCGAACCCGGCCCAGAGGCAGAGGGTGAGAAAGCTGCCGCGCCTCATCCCTGTTCCGCCCGTGACTGGGTGCGGTCCAGCAGCAGGATCGGCACGATCAGCAGCAGCAGCAGGATGGTGGCAAGGGCAGATGCCACAGGCCAGTCGCGGTTGTTGAAAAACTCCTGCCACATGACCTTGCCGATCATCAGCGTGTCCGGTCCGCCCAGCAGTTCCGGGATGACGAACTCTCCCGCAGCCGGAATGAAGACCAGCAGGCAACCCGCTGCCACACCAGGCAGGGACAGGGGCAGGGTGACCCGCCAGAAGGTCGTCGCCGGGCGCGCGCCCAGGTCCGCCGCCGCCTCCAGCAGGCTGCCGTCCAGCCGCTCCAGCGTGGCGTAAAGTGGCAGGATCATGAACGGCAGGTAGGAATAGACAATGCCGAGCTGGACCGCGAACTCCGTGTTCAGCATCCGCATGGGGTCGTCGATGACACCAAGCCACATCAGGGCGCTGTTGATCATTCCCTGATCCTGCAGCAGCGTCGACCAGGCGTAGACCCGGATCAGGAACGAGGTCCAGAACGGCAGGATCACCAGCAGCAGCAGTGGCGTTCGCATGCCCGGCTCCGCCCGCGCGATGGCATAGGCCATGGGATAGCCGATCAGCAGGGTCAGCAGCGTGGAGATCGCCGCGATCCGGAGCGAGCCCAGCAGCGCCTGCAGATAGAGCGGGTCGTCCAGGATCAGGGCAAAATTGGCCCAGGTCGCCTGCAGCACCGGCCAGCCGTCCTGCCAGATCAGGAAGTCACTGACCGGTGGAACGGAATAGGCGGCCTCGGACAGGGAAATCTTGATGACGAACAGGAACGGGATGGCGAAGAACAGCAGCAGCCAGGCGGTCGGGATCAGGATGCCGATCAGGCGTCCGCGGCTGGTGCTGAGCGCGGGACTTTCAGCCACCCGGTCTGCCGCCGCGTCGGTCATTGATGCAGCACCACCGGCGCCTGCGGGTCCCACTCCACCTCGACCGCATCCTCCCAGGTCAGCGGCTCGTCGCGTCGGCGGGTGATGTTGGTGCGGGAGACCTGGACGATACGCCCGTCAGCCAGCCGCACGTGAAAGATCGACAGGTCACCCAGATAGGCAATGTCCTCCACCTTTCCGGTCAGGAAGTTGCTGGCCGGAACGGCTTCCGAAGGTGCGGCACCGGCCTTGCGGATACGCATTTTCTCCGGACGTATGCCGATGGCGACCTGGCTGCCGGATTCCGCTGCCACCCTGTCTTCCAGCACGATGGGGCAGGGCAGGGCTGGGCAATGGACGGAGCCGTCGGCGGCATCCGCCGTGCCTTCAAGACATTGATGGTGCCGATGAACTCTCCGACCATCCGGTTGGCGGGGAACTCGTAGATGTCGCCCGGGGTTCCGACCTGGATGATCCTGCCCGCGTTCATGACCGCCAGCCGGTCGGACAGGGTCATCGCCTCTTCCTGGTCATGGGTGACCATGATGAAGGTGATGCCGACCTTGATCTGGATGTTGGCCAGTTCGAACTGCGTCTTCTCCCGCAGCTTCTTGTCCAGCGCCGCCAGGGGTTCATCCAGCAGCAGCAGCTTGGGGCGCTTGACCAGGGCACGGGCCAGGGCCACGCGCTGTCGCTGGCCACCGGAGAGCTGATGCGGCTTGCGGCGGCCGTACTCGCTGAGTTGCACCATCTCCAGTGCCTCGGCGACCCGGTCATCGCGCTCCGACTTCACGACCTTCTCCTGCTCCAGACCGAAGGCCACGTTCTGCGCCACGCTCATGTGCGGGAACAGGGCGTAGGACTGGAACATCATGTTCACCGGGCGGCGATAGGCGGGGACGTCCGCCATGTCCTGCCCGTCGATCATGATGCGACCGCTGGTCGGCGTCTCGAAACCGCCCAGCATGCGCAGCAGTGTTGTCTTGCCGCAGCCCGAACCGCCGAGCAGCGAGAAGTACTCTCCACGCCGGATTTCCAGATCGATACCGTCAACGGCCAGCGTGCCGCCGAAGTCCTTGGTGACGCCCTGGATGCTGACCAAGGTGTCGGTGCTGCCGGCGGCGGCCAAGTGTGCCTACTCGCCCGTGCGGACCCTGGTCCACGACCGGTTGACGGCGCGGGTGAAGCGGGGCGACTTCAGCACCGCGGCGAACAGTTTCTCCTTCACCGCATCGTCGGGAAAGATCGACGGGTTGGTGCGCACTGCCTCATCCACCATGGGCAGTGATTCAGGTACCGCATTGGCATACCATACATAATTGGTGACACCGGCGATGTTCTTCGGCTCCAGCGCGAAGTTGATGAAGGCGTGTGCGGCATCGACATGCGGCGCACCGGCGGGAATCGCCATCATGTCGAACCAGATGAACGTGCCCTCGCGCGGGATCTTGTATTCGATCTCGACGCCGTTGCCGGATTCGCTGGCCCGTGCGGCAGCGATGAAGATGTCACCGGAGAAACCGGCGGCAACGCAGATCTCGCCGTTGGCCAGATCGTTGATGTAGCGGGAGGAATGGAAGTAGCGGTAGTGCTGGCGGATCTTCAGCAGATGCTCCTCCGCCTTCTTCAGCCAGTCCATGTCCTCGGCGGCCTGATCGCCGCCCAGGTAGTTGATGACCAGCGGAATGATCTCCTCAGCCGAGTCGACCAGCGTCACGCCGCAGTCGGCCAGCTTTGCCACCGTTTCCGGGTCGAACAGCAGGTCGAAGGTGTCCAGCGGCACGTCGCCAAGCCGTTCCTTGACCTTCTTGACGTTGATGCCGATGCCGTTGGTGCCCCACTGCCAGATCGCACCATATTCCAGGTCGGGATCGACGGTGCGGACCCGGTCCATCAGCACAGGGTCCAGATTGGCGAGATTGGGGATCTTCGACTTGTCGAGTTTCTGTACCGCGCCCGCCTTTATCAGACGTCCAAGCGTCGGCATGGCAGTCGGGACCACCAGGTCATAGCCGGAACTGCCGGCCAGCAGCTTGGCCTCCAGCACGTCATTGGAATCATAGACGTCGTAATTGACCTTGGTGCCTGTCTCGGCGGTGAAATCGGCAA
>CAXBNO010000122.1:0-8056 GCA_963976775.1 uncultured Kordiimonadales bacterium | reverse complement strand
AGCACGGCGGCGGCCTTCTCCCGCTCCTTTGCCAGGGCAATGGCATCCGCGAAGCCCTGCTCCCGCCGTTCGGTCGCCTTGATGAAGGCCTCGACCTGTTCCGCAGTAGCGTTGGCACCGGGCTGTGCAAGCGGATTCCCGAGATCGTCGACCAGGCCGTCAGGTACGTTGAACGATGCGCCCACGTCCGACAGGAAGGAGTTCCCGACCGTCACGGCGGCCCGGAACAGGTTGTTCTCCCTGGCGCTCCGGTTGGCCTCCTCGGTCTCGTGCTGGACCAGCAGGCCATTGGGTGAGAGGACGTCAAGCGCGTCCCCCATCAGATTGGCCATCGACCGGGTCACGCCTTCGAGCGCTTCGAAGCCGATCTGTCCGGTGGTACTGAACGTCGCGCTCAGGATGCCCTGGGACTCATCCGTGAAATTCTCGACGAAGGGGCGATAGATCGCATCCGCCGCACCGCTGACGATCTTGGTTCCGAGATCGGTGAGATATCCGGGAATGCGCAGGAAATTGCCGACGGTCGCGTCCAGCAGCGCGGCATTGGCGAGTTGGCGATTGGCCTCGTCCTGCACTGCCTTCACTTCGTTGAAGTCGCCGAGGATCCGCACGCCATCGCGCTTGAAAGCCAGTTCTTCCGGCAGTTTCGCGGGCGGCGGCGGATCGGGCAGAAGCGTGATCGATGCCAGCACCCTGCTCAGGGGTGCGACCTCGGGCTCGACGCCGGGAATTTCCGCGAAGGCGACGCCCTGCGGTTCCTGACCGATGTTCGGGAAGCCAAGATTACTGGCAACCACCCCGCCAACAGCCGACTGCGCGCCTTCGCCATCACCGATCGCGGGCACGCCCAGGCAATGCTCGAAATCGCGACTGTCGAACATGCGCCGCAGGTCCGCCTGCAGTCCGGCCTGTGCCTTGCTCAATGTGCCGAGCTCGGCGCGCCTTTCCTCCAGCTCGACGTTGGTCTTCACGACCTGCTCACGCGCACGCGGCGCATAGGCCCTGGCGAAATCCTCCATCGCCAGGTAGTTCGCGTCATGGCGCTGGCGCAGGGCGTTGATCTTCGGAATTTCGGCGGGATCGAAGCTCATGGCCCGCACCGGAATGCCGAACATGGAGGCGGCACTGGCCTTGCCCGCGCGACTGTTCCTGACCAGTTCGGCGGTTTCCTTGTCCAGCAGCACTTTCGACCCGGCCGCTTCCAGCGCAATGTCCTGATGGACCTTTGCCAGATCCTGCAGCGGGATCAGCTCCTCGATGAAGATGCGCGTCAGACGGTTTCTGCGAAACTGGTTGGCCGAGACCAGCGCCCGGGAATAGCGCTGCTTCGCCAGCAGAAGCGATTGCATCAGTTCGACGGCGGGTGCGCAGCTCTGTGCCACGCGCTGGCGACGGGCATCGATCTCCGCCCGCAGGGTCGCCAGATCGCCGGTGCAGGTCTGTCCGTCGTCCTGGGCACGCACCGATCCCGATGCCGCAGCCAGTCCGGACAGGACCAGGAGGCCCAGCAGCAGGGCTCTCGGACCGGGCCGGAGTCGCAACTGAAAACGCCCGTGACGCCAAACTCCCATCAGCCCTGCCCTCCCGCCACGGCGATGAGGCGCTCGGCGGCCTCACGGCGGAGCCGCAGTATCTCCTTCAGATCATCTTCCCTGTAGCACCCGCGCACCGCGACGGATCGCGCTGATCCCGGCCCCGGGACCTGGACGACGAACGAGTTGCCTTCGGGTCGCCGACGCGCAGGGGGAAAGACATTCCCTATCGTGCGCGAACCAAGTTCCACTTCCGCCGCCGCTAGGGCGCGCAGGTCACTTCCGCTTGCAAGGTTGATCCTGCGCGGCAGCAGGCGCGCAGCATTGCCGAAGGCCTCACGGATGCCCGCGACCCTGTGTCCGATCCATTCGGGTTCATCACTGTCGACGCGCGGCACGAAACCGGCGAGAGCCGCATTGTAGAAGCGGATGACATGCCGACTGGCAACCGTCGGCGCATTCGAGCCGTAGCAGAGCCGGTCAACCACGAATACTGCGGTCCGGTCAGACGCCGACAATTCATGCGCGAACCGCGTTTCATCGGGACCAACACTTACAGTCTCGGCACGGGCGTTCGCACAGAAAAGGGACAGGACAGTCAGCAGAAAAGAAGCAACAGACAGAAGATATCGTGGCATGACAGGCACATCCGCAATTGAGTTGCAGATGAAAGCCTATTTCGGTCAGCCAGAAGAAAGCACCTGTCCGATCGGACAGGTCAGCGGCTACCACGCTGTGACCGCCATCGCATCCGCACTCAGGCCGACGCGCCGGCCTTTTCGGACGGGGCGGTCCGCGGGGCGAATTCGATATCCGCCCTGGCCAGCATCACGGTCAGCGTCTCGAAGCGCGAGACCTTTTCTTCCTTGCCGGGAATACCGGCAAAGAATGACTCGCGAAATTCCGGCTTCAGCAGCAGGCGACGGATCAGTGTCCGTGCCTCGTCCTCAGCCTTGCCCCGCGTGAAATAGCCTTCCAGCACCATCTTCAGCAGACCGATGCACTTGTCGGCTACGCTGATGTTGCCGGAAAGCAGACGCTTGAACAGGTTCCGTTTCTGCACCATCCGGAAGCAGAGGTCGTCCAGCTTCTCCGCAATCTGACGCTTGTGCATCTCCTGCAGATCACTCTCCAGAATGCGCGCCTGGATGGACGCGAGACGCTTCATCTGTTCGGAGACCGGCTGGGCATCACTGGTGAAGAACAGTTCAGCCTGTGGTGAGGTCAGGACCGGCATCAGGAATTCGGCGAGCTTGCGCTTGTTTGCGGCGCCAAAAATGCTCGGTTCAAGGTCGATGAGCCGTATGGCCCGCGCGTCGGCTTCATCCGCCCCGACCAGATACTCCGCCACTGCCTCCGGATGCAGCCAGCGCGAATTGCGGTTGCTGATCGCCTCCATCATCCGGGTATCGCCCAGCCAGGTGCCCTCCCCGGTCTTGAGATCGCGCACCAGATCCTTCGTGGCCTCGGCCTCGCGCCCGGCGTCGGTGTCATCAGCCGGCAACCGACCACGCGCGAGCTTCGCCGTGGCTGACAGTTCCTGTTGCAGCGTGTCGCGCTTGCCGATCAGTCGCTGGGTGACATTGCCGATCAGCAGCAGCTCTCCGGCGAAGGTATCGGCGACTTCGTGCACCCAGTCGGGATGATCGGCACGGATTGGCCCCAGAACCCGCTCAAGCTTTTCGCCGAAGCCCTTGGCGTCGGCCAGGTGATCGACCAGTGCGAGATTGAGCAGATATCCACGACTCTCCCGCGGTTCCACCTCTGCGATCAGCGCATCCAGATTCCCGTCGACGATCTTCAGTTGCTGCGCCAGTTCACGGTCGCGGCGCAGCGCAACAATACCCCGGTCGATGATGTCATAGATCTGCTTGATGCGTTCCTGCACCCCCTGCCCGGTTTCCCGGACCTGCGCGATGGAGGTCTGCTGCACGGCGCGCTGCATGGCGGTGCCATCATCCTGCAGGCGCTCCACATATTCCAGGGAGTGGATCAGCTCGGTCGCGGTAAGACCCCAGCGCACAAGCTCGCTGCGCAGCAACCGGTTGATCGAACGACGCCCTTCGTAGGAATAGAGATCCTCGACCTTCCAGCAAACGCCGGGAACCGGGTCGGAATCATACTTGGATGCACGTGGCTTGGCACCGGAGGAGAATATCTGACCGGACCGGAACGTGCCGGACTGGCCGTCGAACCGTTCCCGCATCACCTTGATCGCGCGATAGCTGGCGCGGGCTGCCTTTGCAGCCTCCAGCGCCTCTTCCTGATCATCGACAACCGCGATGATCGTCCAGGATGTGCCGCACTGGCCCAGCACCTCATAATGAATCTTGTTGCCGCTCACCCCGACACCCTTCCGTGGCCACACACCCCGAAGGTTGCCATGACACGGTTAAGTTTCGGTTGACGGTTGTCCCGTGCGACGCGCGGATTCAGGCTGTGGCGGGCATGATCTGACTCAGCCTGCCGCCGACCCGTACAGGCTGGATCGATGTGGCGAGGCCGGTACGGTCATCGCTCTCCACCAGGACCCCGCAAACCGTTGCCTCACCCAGGGCAGGTTCGAACCGGGCGCCCGGCGTCTTGTTGCGGAACCGCCGGATGGGTTCTTCCTTGCCCATGCCGATGACGGAATCATAGTCACCGCACATGCCTACATCGGACATGTAGGCCGTACCGCCCGGCAGGATCTGGTGATCGGCTGTCGGCACATGGGTATGGGTGCCGACCACCATGGTCGCGCGCCCGTCCGCGAAGTGGCCCAGCGCCGCCTTCTCGCTGGTTGCCTCCGCATGAACATCGACCAGCACGAACTGGACCGAGCGCCCGAGCGTACTGGACTGCAACCCCTTCTCCAGCGCCTGGAAGGGACAGTCCATCGCATCCATGAAGACCCGGCCCATGACCTGGATGACCGCCACCCGCTTGCCACCCGGCGCATCGAACACGGCGACACCCCGTCCCGGTGCGCCCGGCGGGAAGTTCGCGGGCCGGATCAGTCTCGGCTCCCGCTGGAAGTGAGGCATGATCTCCCGATTGTCCCAGACATGGTTGCCGGTGACGATGACGTCCGTACCCACAGCATAGAGTTCATCGCAGATCTTCGGCGTGATGCCGAAGCCGCCGGCCGCATTCTCGCCGTTGATGACAACGAAATCGGTCTTCAGCCCTGCGATCAGGTCCGGCAGACGCTTCAGGACACCATCGCGTCCGCTGCGTCCAACAATGTCGCCCAGATAGAGAAGTCTCAACGGAACCTCCTGATCGCGGTCTCGGTCACCAGCATGTCCAGCACCTGATCATGGGATCCGGTCGGAACCACAGGTACGTACTGTGTCTCGTAGGCCATGCCAACCAGCAACGGGTGATGACCACGGTTGTGCCAGGCCTGGATGGTGCGGTCATAGAAGCCACCACCATAGCCAAGCCGCCTGCCGCGCCTGTCGATACCCACCAGCGGCATCAGCACGATGTCGGGCCGCATGGTCGGCACGCGTGGTCCGGGCTCGCGGATGCCGAAGGCGGAAGTCTCGAAACGAATGCCGGGCTGAAACCGACGGAACAGCAGCGGCGTGCGCGGCGCCACCACCACCGGCAGTCCGACAATGGCCCCGCGACGGGTCAGCGTGCGCACCAGCCAGTCCGGATCGACCTCCGTCCCGAATCCCGCGAAGATCGCGATCCGGCAGCCGCGCCAGTCGGAGCGCAGCGCCATGGCGTTTCGCAGGACGCCACGCGTCCGCCAGACCGCGTGCACCTTGCCGCGTTGTTTCAGGATCCGCGCGCGCAACTGCTTCTTGGCCCTGTCGAGGGCGCGGATGGGAGTCACATCTGTCATGAACCGGCTTCAATCCCTATATGGTGAAACATGATCAAATCTGTACGGGCGTCCGATGATTCAGGGTCGCAGGTGTGGCGTGGGGGGATCGTGACATGAGCTATCTGATCCTTGCAGCTTTTCTGCTGGTTGCCGCGCTGATCGGCGGCAAGGCCTTGCTCGATGCCGACCCGCACAAGCTCGCACAGGGGCTTCGCATCGGCGGCGGGGTGGCGCTCGGCGTGGCCGGGCTGTTCCTGTCGATTCGCGGCATGTTCTTTGTCGGTGCACCGGTCGCGCTCTTTGGTCTCGGCATGGTGGCGCGGGGCCTGGGCTGGCACGGCCTGCCCGGAGGTTTCAGCCTGGGCGGCAAGCGGCAACCCTCCCCCGGTGGCGCCTCCACGGTGCGCAGCGCCCGCCTGGAAATGTCTCTGGACCACGACAGCGGCGACATGGACGGTCGGATCCTGAAAGGCGATCATGCCGGACAGAAGTTGTCCGAACTCGACCTGGCCACGCTGACAGGCCTCTGGCAGTCGTGGCAGCACAGCGATCCGGACGCCGCGCGCCTGCTCGAAAGCTATCTGGACCGGGTGCACGGTGCTGACTGGCGGGAGGACGGACCGGGCCGTCAGCAGGACACCGGCTCGGGAAGCCGCAATGCTTCATCCCGCAGCGGCATGACCCGATCGGAGGCTCTCTCCATCCTGGAACTGTCGGCAGATGCCACCGACGAGGATGTGCGGCAGGCGCATCGCCGCCTGATGAAGAAGGCGCACCCGGACCAGGGCGGCGCCACCTGGTATGCCGCCAAGCTGAACGAGGCAAAGGAGTGCCTGCTCGGGAACTGATATGCACACCCTCTCGGTACCCAGCCCGCGAGCAAGGTGATATCAGCAACCGCACGACGGTCGTACGCACGCCCGCATTGGGTGTGACCGATACCCGCGCGGGAGGAGAAACCGATGCCCGGACCACTGGAAGGCCTGAAAGTACTGGACCTTGCGACAATCGTCGCCGCGCCGCTGACCGCGACACTGCTTGCCGACTATGGCGCGGATGTGGTGAAGGTCGAACTGCCCGGCGCCGGTGACGGGTTGCGCGGCTTTCCCCCGTTCAAGGACGGCAAGGGACTCTGGTGGAAGGTCGCAAATCGCGGCAAGCGCTTCATCACCCTGGACCTGCGGACGCCGGAGGGGCGGGACATGCTGCTGGGCATGCTGCCGGAATTCGATGTCCTGATCGAGAACTTCCGGCCCGGCACCCTCGACCGCTGGGGCCTGGATCGGGAGGCACTCTGGGGTGCCAACAAGGGGCTGGTGATCCTGCACACCACGGCGTTCGGGCTGGACGGCCCCTATTCCCACAAGCCCGGCTTCGCCCGCATCTTCGAGGCGATGTCCGGACTGACCTACATGACCGGTGATCCGGATCGTTCCCCGATGCACAACGGCTATCCCATCGGTGACGCCATCGGTGGCCTGTTCGGTGCGGTTTCGGTGCTGACGGCGCTGCTGGGACGCGCGCGCAGCGGTGCGACGGAAGGGGAGGAGATCGACCTGTCCCTCACCGAGGCGACCTATCGGCTGCTCGACAACCAGATCATCCAGTACGACCAGCTCGGCACCTCGCCGGAGCGCACCGGCAACCGCAGCCACTATTCCGCACCTGCCAATGTCTATGCCACCAACGACGGACAGTACGTCAGCCTGTCGGGCAGCACCCAGGCGACCTTCAAGGGAAACGCACGGGCCATCGGCCGGGCCGATCTGCTGGAGGACGAGCGGTTCACGACAAATGCGGAGCGTTTCAGGCACCAGACCCTGCTGGACGACATGTTCGCGGCCTGGTTCGCCGCCCATACCCTGGCGGAAGCCCTGGAAGCGTTCGAGCGCGAGGGCGGAACGCTCGCGCCGATCTACTCGGCGGAGCAGATCGTCAATGATCCGCAGTTCCAGGCACGGGAGGCCGTGATCTCGGTCGCTGACGCGGACTTCGGCACGGTGCGCATGCAGGGCGTGGTGCCGAAATTCCGCAACAGGCCAGGCTCCGTCCGGCATCCCGGTCGGGCGGCGGGCACCGACAATGATGCTGTCTACGGCGAGATGCCGGGCCTCGACGCTGCGGCCCTGGCCGACCTGAAGGACAGGAAGATCATCTGACCTGCGGACCGGAAGCACCGGCCCGGACAGAGATGAACCCGACGTTTCAGTCCAGCAGGATCAGCGAGACTTCCGGCACCCAGACGACAATGGCAAGCACGATCAGCATCAGGCCGATGAACGGCAGGACGGAGCGGCAGATCAGCAGGAAGTCCTCCTTGAAGGCCGTCATCGCCACGATCAGGTTCAGCCCGATGGGTGGCGTCAGGTAACCGATCTCCAGATTGACCACCATGATGACGCCGAAGTGGATCGGGTGGATGCCATAGGCCTGCGCAATGGGCAGCAGGATCGGCGCCAGCATCAGGATCGCGGCCCCGATGTCGATCAGGCAGCCGATCACCAGCAGGAAGACATTGAGCAGGATCAGGAACGTCAGCTTGTCATCCACGACGCCGGTCATCCAGCGCGCCAGGTCCTGCGGCACCTGCTCCGCCGTCAGCCACAGATTGATCGAGAGTGCGACGGCGACGATGGGGAACAGGGTGCCGAGCAGCCGTGCGGTATCGATGGCGATGTGACCGAAGTCGATCAGCCGCACCTCG
>CAXBNO010000121.1:0-8075 GCA_963976775.1 uncultured Kordiimonadales bacterium | reverse complement strand
CACTTTCACCGCGATGACCTGCCGGACGCCGTCGACCTGGGTCCGACCGTGGCCATCGACACGGAGACCATGGGCCTGAACCCGCACCGGGACCGGCTCTGCCTGGTGCAGCTCTCGGCCGGCGACGGTGACGCGCACCTGGTCCAGATCCGCCCCGACGGCGCGGCAGCCCCCAACCTCACACGGATGCTGCAGGACACATCGGTCCTGAAGCTGTTCCATTTCGCGCGTTTCGACATTGCGGCCCTGCGCAACGGCCTGGGGGCAGCAACCAGCCCTGTCTATTGCACCAAGATCGCCAGCCGCCTCTGCCGGACCTACACCGACCGCCACAGCCTGCGCGACCTGTGCCGGGAGTTGCTGGATGTGGACATTTCCAAGCAGCAGCAGTCGTCCGACTGGGGTGCGGATGCACTGACGGAGGCACAGATGGCCTATGCGGCGTCCGATGTGCTGTATCTGCACCGTCTGCGGGGGGAACTGGATCACCGCATCGCGCGGGAGGGACGGACCCACATGGCCCAGGCTTGCTTCGACTTCCTGCCGATGCGTGCCGAACTGGATCTGGCGGGCTGGCCGGAAACCGACATCTTCGCCCACTCCTGATCGACCAGGGGGCGGTCGCCGGATTCTGCCTTGTACCGTAAAGGCTTTCTGCACGAATGCGTGCTCTGATGTTGCGTGGTCACGGCACTTCACCCATATTGGCATGAATCTTGTTGTGGATGACCCGTCTGTGCACGGGCACCACATTGAAACCAGACAGGCGAGGTCCTGACGACCCATGGCTGACGAAGCCCGAGCAGCGGCAGGTGATACCAGGACCGGCGATGACATCGCAACGGGACGACGGGTCATCGAGATGGAGGCAAAGGCACTGATGTCCCTCGCCGCCGGTCTCGACGACAGTTTCGTCGCCGCGGTCGACTGCCTGCTGAAGGTCCAGGGCCGGGTGATCCTGACGGGCATGGGCAAGAGCGGTCATGTCGCCCGCAAGATCGCGGCAACCATGGCCTCCACCGGGACACCCGCCTATTTCGTGCATCCGGGTGAGGCCAGTCACGGCGATCTGGGCATGATCACGGAGAAGGATGCCCTGATCGGGTTGAGCAACTCCGGCGAGACCAACGAACTGGGGGATATCGTCGAGTTCGCGCGCCGCAACATGGTACCCGTGATCGCCATGGTCGGCCGCATGCCATCCACGCTCGGTTCCGCCGCCGACGTCTGCCTGCTGACTCCCGACGCGGCGGAGGCCTGCCCGCATGTCCTGGCACCGACGACATCCACGACCATGATGCTGGCACTTGGCGATGCGCTGGCCGTGGCCCTGCTGGAACGGCGGAACTTCACGGCCCGGGACTTCGGACGGCTGCACCCGGGTGGCAAGCTCGGCCGCCGCCTCGTGACCGTTGCCGATATCATGCACGAAGGCACGGAACTGCCGGTCGCGCCCAGCGGCACCCTGATGTCCGAGGCACTGATCGAGATGACCGCGAAGAGCCTCGGCTGCATTGCGATCACGGATGCGGATGGCTGCCTGGTCGGCATCATCACCGACGGCGACCTGCGCCGTGGCATGAAGCGCCCGGACCTGCTGACCCGTTCGGTGGATGACGCAATGACCCGCCGCCCGCGAACCATCCGTGCCACGGCGCTGGCGTCGGAGGGCGTCGGGATCATGCACGAGAACAAGGTGACGAGCCTGTTCGTGCTGGACGATGATCGGCGCCCTGTCGGACTGCTGCACATTCACGACTGCCTTCGTGCAGGTGTCGCATGACGATCACCGATCCGCCCGAGGACGCGAGGGACATCGGCAGGCGCTGGAACGCCCGCCCCCGTTCGGACCGCATCTCGACCGGCGAGGCACGCCGCAATCCGCTGGTCAACCGGATGAAATTTGCGCTGCTCGGATTTTCCGCCCTGCTGGTCATCGCCCTGCTGGCCTGGCCGCAGTTCACGCAGCGCAGCGGTGACCTGCCGATCGATTTCGCCGATGTCGATGTGGGGGCCCCGACCTCGACAATGTCGAATGCCAGGTTCATCAGTGGCGGCGCCCATGCCATCAACATCACCGCCGACCATGTCGTCCAGGATGCCGAGTCACCGGAACTGGTCCATCTGACGAATATCTCCGGCGATACCACGACCGATGACGGAGCATGGTTCTCCCTTTCGGCCCTGAACGGGAATTATGATCGGGAGGCGCAGCGACTGGTGCTGAATGGCAATGTCGCCCTGTTCACGGACAGCGGCAATGAACTGCACAGTTCCAATGCAACGTTCGAGCTGGAACAGGGTCGCATCACGGGTGGCGATCCCGTGACCGGCCACGGACCCTTCGGTCGCATCACCGCAGACCGTTTCGAGGTCGCGGGCAACGGCGAGACCATCCGCTTCAGGGGCGGTGTCACCCTCGTGGTCGAAACCGGTGCCGGGGGTCTCTGATGGATAGGACAAAGGAATTCAGGACATTGGCAATCCGGACGTTGCGTCTTCCGGGCTTCATCGCGACCATGATGCTGGCCATGGTCATGCTGCTCTCGCCTGTCAGTGCGCAGGAAGGGCTGGGCGGTGACCCGGATGCCCCCATCGAGATCCAGGCGGACAATCTGGAGGTCCATCGCGACAAGCAGCTTGCTGTCTTCATCGGCAACGTCGATGCGCAGCAGGGACGCATGAACCTGAAGACCGACGAGTTGCACGTCAGCTACCGCGAAGGTGGCGACGGCGGCGAAGGTGCCGCGGTTGGCGGGCGGATCTCGCGTCTGGAGGCCCGGGGCAATGTCCGGGTGTCGACCGAGAAGGAAAGCGCCACCGGCGACCATGGCGTCTATGACATTGACAGTGCCACCATCGTTCTGGAGGGCGGTGTACGCCTGTTCCAGAACCGCAATGTGCTTGTCGGGCAGCGGCTGATCATGGACCTGGAAACCGGTGTCACGCGCCTGGATGGCGCACCGGGTACGGGTCGGGTGAAGGGCATTTTCCAGCCTCAGCGCTCGGATGCCACCGAATGACGGACATGACCGACAAGACCGGAACCGCGGATGGGGCGACACCGCGCCTGGTGCACGAGAATACCGGCCTGTCGGCGCGGAAGCTCGGCAAGCGCTACAAGAAGCGCCCCGTGCTGCGCGACGTCTCGCTCTCGGTCCAGCGCGGGGAGGCGGTTGGCCTGCTTGGCCCCAATGGTGCAGGCAAGACGACCTGCTTCTACATCATTACCGGGCTGATCAAGGCGGACTTCGGCCAGATCATGCTGGATGGTCACGACATCACCAGTCTGCCGATGTACCGCCGCGCCAGGCTGGGTGTCGGCTACCTGCCGCAGGAAGCCTCCATCTTCCGGGGCATGACCGTCGAACAGAACATCCGCGCCGTGCTGGAAGTCGCCGAGAGCGAGCGGGAGATGCGCGAACAGATGCTGGAGGATCTGCTGGCCGAATTCTCCCTGACCCATCTGCGGCGTGCCTCCGCCATGGCGCTTTCCGGCGGGGAGCGGCGACGCGTCGAGATCGCGCGCGCGCTGGCCAGCCGCCCGTCCTTCATGCTGCTGGACGAGCCGCTGGCGGGCATCGACCCCATCGCAGTCGGTGAAATTCGTGATCTGGTCTTTCATCTGAAGGATCGCGGGCTGGGGGTGCTGATCACCGACCATAATGTCCGCGAGACCCTGGATCTGATCGACCGCGCCTACATCCTGCATGACGGGCGGGTGCTGATGGAGGGTTCGCCCGACGATATCGTGAACCATGACGACGTGCGCCGGGTGTACCTCGGCGAACGTTTCCGGATGTAGGGCGCGCAGCATGGCCATCGGACCCCGTCTGGAGCTTCGGCAAAGCCAGAATCTGGTCATGACGCCGCAGTTGCAGCAGGCCATCAAGCTGCTGCAGTTGAACAACATCGAACTGACTTCCTTCGTCGAGCAGGAACTGGAGCGCAATCCGCTGCTGGAGGAACGGGAGAAGGAAGACCGGCCCGATCAGCCGGAGCCGGAAGCCCTCGCCGAAAGCAGCGACGACGGCTTTGGTGACGAGACGGTCCCGGAATTGTCGATCACGGCAGAAAACGGCGGTGGCGCGGAGGCCGAGCAGGCATTCGATACGGACCGCGAGAGCGTAAGTGGCGAGGACAGCGCTGCCGACCGCATGGGCGAGACACCGGGTCAGAGCGGCGATTCCGGGGATACCGGTGGCAGTCTGGGCCAGATTGGCGCCGGCGGCTCGTCGCGCTTCGAGGATATGGACCTGAGCCTGGAGAACACCCTGAGCGAGGAAGTCAGCATGCGCGACTCGCTGATGACCCAGCTCGGTCTCGCCGTGAACGACGACATTCAGCGGCTGGTGGGCTCGGCGATCATCGATTCCATCGACCCGGACGGCTATTTCCGGGAAGACATTGCCGAGATGGCAGAGCGCCTCGGCTGCGAGAGCATGGTCGTGGAAGACATGCTGCAGATCGTGCAGGGGTTCGAACCCACCGGGATCGGCGCGCGCAACCTGTCAGAGTGCCTGGCGCTGCAATTGATCGAGCGGGATCGCTATGATCCTGCCATGGCGAAACTGGTCGCCCGCCTTGAACTGCTTGGGCGCCAGGACTACCCGGCGCTGATGCGCGAGTGCGAGGTCGATGAGGAAGACTTGGCGGAAATGGTCAACGAGATACGCCGACTGGACCCACGTCCGGGCAGCAGTTTCGACCACGACGATTCACAGACAGCCGTGCCCGATGTCCTGCTGCGCCAGAAGCCGGATGGCGGCTGGTCCATCGAGCTGAACAGCGAGACCCTGCCCCGCGTGCTGGTGAACAACCGCTATTACGCCGAAGTCAGCCGCACCACCCGGAAGTCCGAGGACAAGACCTATCTGAGCGAGTGCCTGAATACGGCCAACTGGCTGGTGAAGTCCCTGGACCAGCGGGCCAACACGATCATGAAGGTGGCAACTGAACTGGTTCGCCAGCAGGACGGGTTCTTCGCGCTGGGTGTGCAGTACCTGCGTCCGCTGAACCTGAAGACCATTGCCGACGCCATCGGCATGCACGAAAGCACCGTCAGCCGCGTCACGGCCAACAAGTACATCGGCACCCCCCGCGGCATCTTCGAGATGAAGTACTTCTTCACTGCCGCGATCCCGTCGAACCGGGGCGGTGATTCGCATTCCGCCGAATCCGTGCGCATGCGGATCCGGGACCTTATCGGGGAGGAAGATCCCAGGAAGATCCTGTCCGATGACCGCATCGTCGACATCCTGAAGGAAGAAGGAATCGACATTGCCCGCCGGACGGTCGCAAAATACCGTGAAGCCCTGCGTATTCCTTCGTCAGTACAAAGGCGTCGGCAGAAGCGGCTGCAAATGTCGATGGCCCGCTGAGGGGCTTCGGTTCCGGTCGCAAGATGTCCCAACCGGGCCGGGTTTCAGCGGGTTGACTCGTCCGGGGGCCCTACCTATGGTCCGCGCCGCTTTGCAGCACCGCCGGGTTCCCGGGGCGTCGCTATGGCGGTACAGAAGAGGCAGCATGAAAATCACCATTGAAGGCAAGCAGATCGATCTGGGTGACGCGCTGAGGCAGCGCGCGGAAGACCGGATCGTGGATGCGGTAGGCAAGTATTTCGGTGATGGCATCGACGGTTCCATCACCTTTTCCCGCAACGGCCAGATGATCCAGGCTGATTGTGCCGTCCACATCGGGCACGATATCTTTCTGAAGAGCCAGGGCAGCGACAGCGACGCGCATGGTGCCTTCGATCTGGCGGCTGAGCGGATCGAGAAGCAGTTGCGCCGCTACAAGCGTCGCCTGAAGGACCATCACGCCCGACAGAAGCAGGATGGTCTTGCCAATCTGATGGCGCAGGACTACACCCTCGCCAGCGACGAGAACGAGACCGAAACTGATGATCTGGAGACTGGTGGTGCCGACGCGCATCCCGTCATCATCGCCGAGACGACGGCCAGCGTGCCCTCCTGTACGGTCAGTGATGCGGTCATGCGGCTGGACCTTGCGAACCAGTCGGCACTGATGTTCAGGAACCTGGGCAACGACCGACTGAATGTCGTCTATCGCCGTAGCGATGGACATATCGGCTGGATCGATCCGGCCCAGGCCTGATCCGCCCCCCCGCAAGGGGCGGTCTGCAATCCGGACCAAGAAACGAAACAGGTGCATTAGTGGAAATTCATGACCTCCTGAACCCGGCATCCGTTGTCTTCGGGCTGAAGGCCGGAAGCAAGAAGCAGGTGTTGCAGGAACTGGCCCGGATTGCTTCGGCACAGGTGGGACTGCACGAACGGGTAGTCTTCGATGTGCTGCTGGAACGGGAACGGCTGGGCAGCACCGGTGTCGGTGAGGGCGTGGCCATACCACATGGCCGGATTGCCGATCTCAACGGTCTGAGCGGGGTGTTCGCCCTGCTGAAACAGCCGGTCGACTTCGACTCGCTGGACGGTCGCCCCGTCGACCTCGTGTTTCTGCTGCTGGCACCACAGTCCGCTGGTGCCGATCACCTCAAGGCCCTGTCGCGGATTTCACGCCTGCTGCGCGACCGGGACATGCGTGACAAGCTTCGCGGCGCGCGTAGTGATGATGCCCTCTTTGCGCTACTGACCACAGGTTCGGCGTCGGAGGCGGCCTGACCGGTGCCGTGACCGGCCAAACTGACAGGGGAGCCTGCTGATGCTGCGCTGGGGTCTCGTCGCCATTACCGCTGTCATGCTGATCATCACGGTCCTGATGTTTATCGACCGTTTCAGCGACGACACTCCTGCAACCGTTCCGCTGGTTGCCACGCCGCAGGCCGCACCCGACGATACCTCTGCCAGCCCGACACCTGACAGGTCCACGCCTGCCGCCGCCGCTCCGCTGCGGACCGAGCCGGCACCTGTCGAGACTGCTGCTGCCCCGGCCACTTCGCCAGCGCCAGCCCAGGCGGAACCTGCCACGCCGCCGACGGAAACACCCCGACAGACCGTCGCCCGGTTCGTGGAGCGCCCGGTGCCGACGCAGCCGGTGGTCCGGGAACAGCAACCGGAACTGGAGTTGGCCAGGCAGACCGTGCAACCGGACTCCTTCAGTCTGGCCAGCCCGGTGGACTGTACACTCGGCAGGAACTGTTTCATCCAGCAGTATATGGACGTTGACCCCGGCCCCGGGGCTCAGGACTTCAGATGCGGTCATCTGAGCTACCAGAACCACAGCGGCACTGATTTCCGGGCCCCCAACCTGAAGGCCATGCGAGACGGCATTCCGGTGGTTGCGGCAAGGGATGGCGTGGTGCGCGCGTTGCGCGATGGGATGGCGGACGTGGATGTAACGACCCTGCCGGAAGGCGCGATCGATGGCCGTGAATGCGGCAATGCCGTCGTGCTGACGCATGAGGATGGCTGGGAAACCCAGTACTGCCACCTACAGAAAGGCTCCGTCGCGGTTGGCAAGGGCCAGATCGTGCGCGCGGGCGACCGGCTTGGCCTGATCGGCATGTCGGGCAAGGCACAGTTTCCCCACGTGCACCTCAGCGTGCGCAAGGACGGTCAGAAGGTCGATCCATTCCGCGGCGTCGATCCGCAGGTACCCTGCGGTGGCGAGTACCGTCCGCTCTGGGATACGACAAACGGACAGCAGGTCACCTACCAGGCTGGCGGCATTCTCGATATCGGGATGATCGACCGGCAACTGTCGAAGGAGGAGGCGGAGAGCGGCAACAGTTCCGCCGCAACCCTCGACCGCGACGGGCAGGCTCTGGTGGCCTGGTACATTGTCTTCGGTATTCGTCAGGGTGATGTCATGAGCATCAGCATCACCGGTCCCGGCGACAACCGTGTCTTTGCCCAGACCCTCAACCCGCACCCGAAGGATCAGGCGCAGTACTTCGCCTTTGGCGGTCGTCGCACGCCGCCCGGTGGATTTCAGCCCGGCATCTATCGCGCGGAAGTGCAGATGATCCGCGATGGCGGACTGCATGACCGGCGCGAGATATCCGTCACACTGCGCTGAAACCCTGTGCGCTGAGACCCGGCTCAGGCAGGTGAGGCCGCCCGCGGCGGGATCAGGATGATCAGTCCCCCGATCAG
>CAXBNO010000120.1:0-8077 GCA_963976775.1 uncultured Kordiimonadales bacterium | reverse complement strand
CCTCCGGGGTGGCGAACTGTGCCGGGATGTAGAGATCGCCCTCGTTCTCCCGGTCCTCGTCATCGACCAGGATGACCATCTTGCCGTTGCGGGCATCCTCGACGACATCCTCGATGGAGGAAAGGTAGCGGGTATATTCCGATGACATGCGTTGATCCTGAAACGTGAGAATTGAGTGGCCGTCAGCTTGCGACCGTGTCCTGCAGACGGGCCACATACCGCGCCAGCACGTCGATTTCCATATTGACCCGGTCCCCGACCTTCGCATCACCGAACGTGGTGCGCGACTGGGTGTGCGGGATGATGTTGATCTCGAAGGTTGCGTCCTTGACCGAATTCACGGTCAGGGACGCCCCGTTCAGCGCCACGGAGCCCTTCTCCGCCACGAAGCGGGCGAGCTGGGCCGGAGCACGGAAGACGAAGCGGCGACTGTCGCCGACGGTCTCCAGCACCTCGATGGTGGCGACGCCGTCCACATGTCCGGTCACGATATGGCCGCCCAGCTCGTCACCGACGCGGAGCGAGCGTTCGAGGTTCAGCCGTGAACCGACGTCGAGCGCGCCCAGTGCGGTGCGGTCCAGGGTCTCCTGGCTGACATCGACCGCGAACCAGCCCGGCCCCTTGTCGACCACCGTCAGGCAGATTCCGTGACAGGCGATGGAAGCGCCCATGTCCACCGTCGCCATGTCGAAGGCGGTTTCGATGACCAGGCGCATGTCGCCCCGGGGCTCGATGGCGCGGATGCGGCCGATGTCGGTGACGATGCCGGTGAACATGCGATCTCTTCCCAAACCAGGACGTTTGTTCGTGATGTGTCAGACGCAGGCACCTGACACAAGCTGCCGGGGGGTTTTACGCCTGCCTGCGCCACGTTTCCAGCAGATCATCGCCCAGCGGTATTGCCGCCATGCGCTGAAAGCGCGGCGCGTCGGCGAGCCGGTCCAGTTGGAGCGGCGCCAGCGCCGGTCGCCCATCGCCGCCGATGGTCAGCCCGGCACGGTACCAGAAGATCCGGTCCACAAGTCCGGCGGCGAGGAAGGACGCCGCAATGCCGCCACCGCCTTCCAGCAGCAGTCGGGTGACACCATCGCGGGCCAGATCCTCCACCACGGCCCTGGCATCGGGGCGACCGTGCGGGTCGGCCGTGACATGGCGAATGTCGGCTCCGGCGTCGGCCAGCGCGGCCTTGCGGCCGGGATCGACGCTCGGATCGGCATAGACGATCAGGGCCGTGTCGGCAGCGGACCGGGCAAGCCTACCATTGAGCGAAAGGCGCAGGTGACGGTCCAGCACGACGCGGACCGGTGACCTGTCGGTCATGCCGGGCAGACGGCAGGTCAGTTCCGGATCATCCGCCAGGGCGGTTCCGGCGCCGATCAGGATGGCGTCGTGGGTCGCGCGCAGCATGTGGCCGGCGGCGCGTGCCTCAGGCCCGGTGATCCACTTGCTTTCACCGGCTGCGGTCGCAATCCGCCCGTCCAGACTGCTGGCGACCTTCAGGCTGACGAGGGGGCGGCCCGCTGTGCGGTTGAGTACGAAACCGGCCTGAAGGTCCCGAGCTTCCCATTCGCATACACCGGTCCGCACCTCAATTCCGGCATCGCGCAGCATTGCGATGCCCCGTCCGTCGACGCGGCTGTCGGGATCGCTCATGGCGATGACGACGCGGGCGACGCGGGCGTCGATCAGGCTCCGGGCACAGGGTGGGGTCTGTCCGTGGTGGCTGC
Source organism: uncultured Kordiimonadales bacterium (assembly GCA_963976775.1). Classification (GTDB taxonomy): domain Bacteria; phylum Pseudomonadota; class Alphaproteobacteria; order Minwuiales; family Minwuiaceae; genus Minwuia. The sequence continues at coordinate 6,350 of CAXBNO010000120.1, read as the reverse complement.
AGGGTTCCAGCGTGACAAAGGCCGTGGCACCCGCCGCCCGGGCTCCGGCCTGGGTCAACGCGCGGGTTTCGGCATGTGGCCGACCACCGGGTGCGGTCCACCCCCGACCGACCGTCAGGCCATCCTGCACGAGAACACAGCCGACAGCGGGATTGGGGGCGGTGCGGCCCAGGCCGCGCCGTGCCAGCCGCAGCGCATGGCGCATGTGCCGGACATCGTCACGGCTGTCAGCGGTCTTCATGCGTGCGCCCTCCTGGAACAGTTTCCGACTGGTCCGATGCAATCATGTCCGGGAGGCAATAGCCAGACAGCATGGTCCCGAGAGCATGGTCCACGGAACAGGGACCTGGCCTTGCGCTTCGGGAGATACTGTCGCGACGGTGCCGGCTTCAGGCAGCAGAGACGGAGCGCCCTTCCAGGCAGGCTTCGATCTTCCGCAGCAGCCGCGGCATGTCGATCGGCTTGGTGTCGAAGTCGATGCAGCCGACCTGCGCGCTGCGTTCCCGGTCACTGGAAAGCGCGTGGGCGGTCAGGGCGATGACCGGGATCGACATTGTTTCGGGATCCGACTTGATCAGCCGCGTCGCTTCCCAGCCATCCATCTGGCCGAGCGCGATGTCCATCAGGATCAGATCGGGGCGCCTGTCCTTGGCGACCGCAACCCCACCGGGGCCGTCTACAGCGAAGATCACGGAATATCCCCGACGTTCCAGGCGGCGGCCCAGCATGTCGCGGTTCATCTCATTGTCCTCGACGAGGAGAATCTCAGCCATGAGCGGCCTCCTTCTTGTACGACGGCTCGGGCAAGGCGTCAGAGCGTTTCAGCATGGCGAGAGCCGTGGCGCGGACGCCATCGCGGTCGCTGGCATTGAAGATGGTCCTTGCGATTCCGGGTATGGTCAGCGCGCTGGTCGGAGCGGCCTCGCTTCCGATCAGCACGAGGATGGATATGCCATCCAGATCCTTCAGCCCGTCGACGAAGGCAACCAGGCCGGCGCTGATGCTGTCGCTGTCCACGACAACGAGGTCAGGCTGCACCTGGTGCGCACGGGTCAGGCCGATGCCGAAATCCGGGACGACGGTCACGTGCCAGCCTGCTTCCCGCGCGGCGGTCACGATGGATGGTGATGCGGTTCCGTCATCGTCGATCACCAGAACTTCATTGCCGGGAAACCCGGCCTCGTCGCAGACTTGGCTGATGGTTTCCAGCAGCGGTTCACGTTCGACCGGTTTCACCAGGAAAGCCGCGGCGCCGAGCTGATAGCCCCGGCGCGGATCATCGATGATGGACTGCACGATGACCGGAATGCCGACCGTACCCTCCTGCGAACTCAATGACCCGAGCGCTTCCCATCCATCCATGTCGCTGACAGCAACGTCCAGAATGATCGCATCGGGTCGCAGGGTGTGGGCAATCTCCAGCCCATCCTTCGCGCGTTCGGTTGTCACGACGCGATAGTTTTCCTTCTGCAGCGACCGCTCCATGATCTCCAGCGCCGACGGGTCCGGGTCGATCACCAGGATCGTCTGCATCTGCCCGTCCTGGCCATTGCGCGCACTCACCGGTTCCAGTGCCGTGACCCTGGCGGAAGCTTCGGGCGGGATCTGCGACACGGTCTCCTCGCTCGGCGTCGATACGGCTGCGAGGGCGCGGGTCGTGGCGGGCAGGATGATGGTGAAGGTCGTGCCGACGCCAATGGTGCTCTCAACGGTAATGTCGCCCCCATGAAGCGGCAGAGCTTCTGGCTGAGGGACAGGCCGAGGCCGGTGCCACCGAACTTCGACGAGATCGACGGGGTGGCCTGCGAGAAGTTGCGGAACAGGTTGCCGATCTGGTCCGGCGCAATGCCGATGCCGGTGTCCTGCACCTCGATCTTCACCCAGTCGCGATTGTCGATCCGTTCGCGCCGGGCCGACAGGATGACCCGGCCATTCTCGGTGAACTTCGCGGCGTTGCTCAGCAGGTTGAGGAGCGCCTGACGCAGTTTGGTGGCATCGCATTCCAGCCGTCCGAGGTCGCTGGAGCGGCGGATCACCAGCTCGTTGGCGTTCTTGGCGATGATCTGTCGACAGGTGGAGGCGACTTCGCTGACGAAGCTGTCGAGATCGACTTCCTCCGTATAGAGCTCCATCTTGCCGGCTTCGATCTTCGACAGGTCGAGCACCTCGCTGACCAGCGCCAGCAGATGCTTGCCGGCGGAATTGATCTTCTTCAGGTCCGCTGAATCCTCGCCACGCCCATCGATCTCGGCGTCTTCCAGCAGCATCTCGCTGTACCCGATGACGGCGTTCAGCGGGGTTCGCAGTTCGTGGCTCATCTTGGCCAGGAAGTCGGACTTGGCACCATTGGCGCGCTCCGCCTCTTCCTTGGCTTCCAGCAGCTGGCTGGTGGTGGACTGGTGACGCTCGATCTCCGCCAGCAGCTCGGACTGGGAATCGACCACGTTGGCGTAATAGACCGCCATCATGGTGACATAGGCCATGGCGCAGATGATGGAGATGATGCCGATGGGGACCAGTGCACTGCTCTCGACATGCTCCGGGAAGCCGCCGCCGAACTGGTAGAGCAGGTAGAACACGACCAGGCCGGACCCGGTCATGCCGAACACGAAGTTCCGCGCCACCGGGTTGGAACCCAGATAGAAGAATGCCAGCAGCGGCACCACCAGCAACCAGACCAGGAACGGCGAACTGATACCGGCGTAGTGATACGACCCCCACAACACCGCGAAGATCAGGTTCATCACCGACAGCAGTGCGAGCACGCTGTAACACAGGTGCGCATCGAAGAAACGGCTGCTGATCTTCAGCGCTGGCGGGAAGATGCAGAACAGCGTGATCGATCCGGCCAGGACATAGACATGGGGTGTCGGTTGAGGATCCAGCAGCAGCAGCGCCAGCGTGATGGTCTGGCCGAGAAATGGCCCCAGCGTGTGGCTGATCACGAACATCCGCACGCGTTGCGCCGAATTGCGATCATTCATCAGCCTGGCGGGAACCCAGCTGTCGATGAAGCCGTTGAAGGCCCGGTTCAGTTTCTGCGCTTGCATGGTCGGCATCCGGCCCGGTTCATAGCGATGGCCCAAGGCTGACACAGCGCGCCTTAAGGGCAGGTTAACCCGGATGCCGGATCGACCCGATTCGCGGAGTCCGGGGTGCAGCCGGATCAACGGGAGACGGGATTGCGACGTGGCGGCTTGCACAAATGGCTGATCCCGGCATGCTGTCTGCCGCAAGGCAGTCGTGATGGGGAGAAACGAAATGCTGGAACAGGCCGAGGATTTTCGCGCGGAGAGTGACGCGCTGTACCAACTGGTGAGCGATCTGCCAGACAGTGCATTTGACGAACCGACCGCGTTCAAGGACTGGACCATCAATCGTGTGCTGGGGCATCTGCACATGTGGAACTGGGCCGCCGACCTGTCACTGACCGATGCGGCAGGCTTCCAGACCTTCATGCAGGGCGTGATAAGCCGCCGGGATGCCGGGGGCAGCGTTGGCGACATCGAGCGGGAATGGCGCGACGGCATCGGTGGTCAGGCACTGGCAACCGCCTGGCGTGACTATTATCAGGGCATAGCGGATCGCTTTGCCACCGCCGATCCGTCTGCACGGGTCCCCTGGGCCGGACCTTCGATGAGCGTGCGGTCATCCATCTCCGCACGCCTGATGGAGACCTGGGCGCACGGTCAGGAGGTCTATGACATGCTGGGTGTGGTGCGGCAGAACGGGGACCGGATCAAGTCGATTGCCGTGCTGGGGGTGAACACCCATGGCTGGACCTACAAGGTCCGCGGCAAGGAAGCGCCGAGCCCCGCACCGCACCTCCGCCTGACTGCCCCGTCCGGCGCGGTCTGGACGTGGAACGACCCGTCAGAGACCGAACTGATCGAAGGTCCGGCGGAGGACTTCTGCCAGGTCGTGACGCAGGTCCGCAACATTGCCGATACCCGCCTGAAGGTCACCGGACCGAACGCCACCGACTGGATGTCCATCGCCCAGTGCTTCGCCGGCGCGCCGGAGCAACCCCCTGCGCCCGGCAGCCGACGGACCATGACGCGGGATTGAACGGCACAGACGTCTGGTCGCTTGACACTGGCGGAGCGCGGTCCGATGTTTCCCGGTATGGTTCACACACGGTCATTCCGTCTGGCGCTCACGGCCCTGACCGTGCTCGCGATGCTGTTCAGCACCGGCTTCGGCGCGTCGGCCATGTGCGGACTGGCGAGCCAGAGCAATGCAGTTCCGGCGGCGCCTGCGGCCCATGCCGAACATGCCGGGATGGCCGACAGCAAGATGGATATGGCTTCAGGCCAGATGTCCGACAGCAGCATGGCATGCGAGATGTGCGTTGGTGACGGGGGCTGTGACCATGGCATCTGCACGCCCGGAATAGCGTCCGGTGCCGTTGCCGATGGCAGCCGTGTTTCAGGCAGCCATGATGCCCCCCGTCTGCCATTGATGAATTCAAGCGCGCTGGCGCATCAACCTCCGCCTCCACGAGTCGTTTCCTGAACTGAATTCCACCGGTCCCGGTATCCGGGGTCGCAATTCTGCCTTTCAGGAGACATTCCATGTCGATACAGACACGACTGCGCGCTCGCCCTCGCCATTGCCTCGGTTCCGTCACTTGCGCTTGCTGCCGGTGATCACGCACACGGTCACGGCAAGGGGCCGGACATCGGGAAACCCGGTGACGCCGCCGATGTCAGCCGAACCATCAGCATCACCATGGGTGACAATTTCTACGAGCCGGGAACGCTCGAGATGCGCGAGGGCGAGACGGTGCGCTTCACCGTCAGGAACGAGGGTGAGTTCGTTCACGAGTTCAACATCGGCACTGCCGCCATGCACGCGGCCCATCAGGAGGAAATGATGGGCATGATGGAGAGCGGCGTGCTGGAGCCGGACCGGATCAACCACGCGATGATGAACCATGGCGAACATGGCATGAAGCATGACGATCCGAACAGTGTCCTGCTGGAACCAGGACAGAGTGCGGAGATCATCTGGACCTTCCCGAAACACGCCACGCTGGAGTTCGCCTGCAATGTGCCGGGCCACTACGAGTCCGGCATGGTCGGAAGCATCCGGCTGAAGCACTGAACCCGCGCCGCATACTGATCAGGAAACACATCATGTCACGAATGACCATGCTCCGGGCCGCAATGCTCGGTTCCGGTCTGGTACTTGCCCTCGCGAGCGGTGCCACGGCCGGCGAATACAATCTGACCGTTGATCCCGTAGAGATCGACACCGGTACCTTCACGCGCTCGGGTATCGGTTTCAACGGCGCAAGTCCCGGCCCCGTTCTGCGGTTTCGGGAGGGCGAGGAAGTCACGATCAACGTGACCAACAACCTCGACGAGGACACGTCGGTGCACTGGCACGGCCTGATCCTGCCCTTTCAGCAGGATGGCGTGCCTAAGATCAGCTATCCCGGTATAGCGCCGGGGGAAACGTTCACCTATCGCTTCCCCATCAGTCAGAGCGGGACCTACTGGTTCCACAGCCATTCCGGTTTCCAGGAGCCGGACGGGGCCTACGGGGCCATCATCATCGAACCGGAGGGCCGGGAGCCGTACCGCTATGACCGCGAATACGTGATCCAGCTTGCCGATGCGCACCCGCATTCGGGTGACCGGATCATGCGCAATCTGAAGATGATGCCGGACTACTACAACCGCCAGCAGCGCACCCTGCTCGACTTCTTCGATGACGCGGAGGAGAAGGGGGTCGGTGCGGCTCTCCGGGACCGCGGCGACTGGGGTGACATGCGCATGATGCCGACCGATATCGAGGATCTGCAGGGTTTCACCCCGCTGATCAACGGCAGGGGCCCGGACCAGAACTGGACCGGCCTGTTCCGGCCCGGCGAGAGGGTGCGGCTCCGATTCATCAATTCCTCGGCGATGACCTATTTCGACATCCGGATTCCGGGGCTGAAGCTGACCGTCGTGCAGGCCGACGGCAATGATGTGCAGCCGGTCGTGGTTGACGAGTTCCGCATTGCCGTCGCGGAGACCTATGACGTGATCGTGCAGCCGACGGAGAACCGCGCCTACACGATCTACGGTGAATCGATGGGGCGGACGGCCTTTGCGCGCGGCACCCTGGCGCCGCGCGAAGGCATGGCCGCCGATGTTCCGGAACTCCGTGAACCGCCCTTGCTGACCATGGGTGACATGGCTGGTCATGGCGGCATGGACCACGGTTCCATGGATCACGCCGCGATGGGTCACGGCTCCAGGCCGAAGGGCGAAATGGACCACGCCGCGATGGGTCATGGCTCCAAGCCGAAGGGCGAGATGGACCATGCCGCGATGGGTCACGGCTCCAAGCCGAAGGGC
>CAXBNO010000119.1:0-8102 GCA_963976775.1 uncultured Kordiimonadales bacterium | reverse complement strand
GTGCAGCGGGATGACACCGGCCCAGATCGGCAGTTCATAGTCCTCGTCATCATCGACCGGGTTGCCGGTACGCACTTTCGCGGATGCCTCGCTGATCGGCAGCGACAGCACGGTCGTTGCCTTGATCTCCTGATCATTGTTGGGGCGCAGGGTCTCGACGCGACCAGGGAACAGGCCTTCGATGAAGTTGTTCAGCAGCGTGTTCTTCGTCTCCGGATCCTCGATCGGCACGGCCTTGCCCAGGATCATGACGGAGCGGTAGTTGACCGAATGGTGGAATCCTGACCGCGCCAGCACGAAACCGTCGAGGCAGGAAACCGTCAGGCAGACATCGGCACCATTGGCGGCGCGCAGTGCCTGGCTCGCGGCGGACCCATGGAAGTAGACCGTATCCCCTTCGCGCCACTGGAATGTGGGGGTGACGAAGGGATGCCCGTCGCGCAGGTAACCCAGGTGACAGAGCGGCTGTCCATCAAGGATGGCGTCGATTCCCGGCCTGTCATAGACCGCGCGCTGGTTGACGCGCTTTACCCGGGTCCGCGCGCTGGGTGCCTTGCTCTCGCGTGCCATGTCATTTCTCCATCGGCTGTGATTCGAACGCTGCCGTTGGTTAGCTGTGAATTGGCATGGTAGAAAGTGCCAATTCACAGCAATTGTACCAGACCAGTTCATGTCCAATTTCCATCCAACCTCCCTGCTGGCCATCAGTCTGGACCGGTCCCGTGCCCGACCCGCCTTCATGCAGCTCTATGATCAGGTCCGCGATCTGATCCTGGATGCGCGTCTGCGGTCGGGGACGCGATTGCCGTCGAGCCGGGAACTGGCGGCGGAACTGGGCCTGTCACGCACGACGGTCGTCGCCGCCTATGACCAGTTGCAGAGCGAGGGCTATGTCGAGCAGCGCCGGGGGGCGGGCACCTTCGTGGCGGAACTGGTTCCGGAACTGCTGACGGGTGCGACGGTCGCGCGCGGCACAGGCACGCCGGGAAGAGTACCGCTGGCCGCACCGGAACCTCCCCGCCCGCTGGCCCATATGGTGCCGGACCTGGGTGCCGTCGAACGCAGGGAGTGGGGCCGGTTGCTGCAACGCGGCTTCCAGAACCTGGATCCGGCGCATCTGGAACGTGGTGACCCCTTCGGCCTGCCGGTACTGCGCGAAGCCATAGCGGATCATCTGAAGGCCTGGCGCGGTCTGGATGTCCTGGCCGATCAGATCATCATCACCTCCAGCTCGGCGGAATCGCTGCGGCTGGTGCTGGCGGCCCTGTTTCCCGGCCAGGCCACGGTGGTGATGGAGGATCCCGGCTATCAGGACATGCGCGCGGTACTCGCCGAGGCCGGACAGACGGTGGAGCATGTCGCGGTGGACGCGGAAGGGCTGTGCACCGATTTCCTGCCGCAAGGCGGTCAGGTCAGGGGTGTCGTCGTCACCCCGTCGCGGCAGTTTCCGCTGGGGGTCACCATGACGCTTCCCCGCCGTCTGGCGCTGCTGCAATGGGCCGGGGCCGCGGACCGGTTCGTGATCGAGGATGATTTCGACAGCGAGTACCGCTATCGCGGCAGTCCGCTGGAGGCGCTGGCCAACCTGGACCGGGAAGGGCGCGTGGTCTATCTCGGCAGCTTCTCCAAGGTCCTGTTCCGGTCCCTGCGCATCAGCTACCTGGTGGTGCCGCTGCGGACACTGGACCGGTTTCACGCCACCCTGCGGGTCCGTGCACCGGCCACCTCCATCGTCGCGCAGCCGGCACTGGCGGAGTTCATCACCAGCGGCGGCTTCGCGACCCATCTTCGGCGCATGCGACGGCTCTACGGTCAACGCTATCGGGCGCTGGCCGTGGCAATGGAGCGAACTGCCGATCTGCTGACCCTGCAGGAGGTGGACAGCGGCATGCACGCCATTGCCTGGACCACGCCGGCACTCGACGCGCGCATGACGGATGTGGCGGCGGCCCGGCGGGCGGCGGCAGCGGGCGTGACCGTGCGCCCGCTCAGCCCCTTCTATGTCGCCGAGCCAGCCCGACAGGGATTGATCCTGGGCTTCGCCGGGTTCGATGCAGCACAGATCGGGCAGGCCATCGCGCGCCTTGATGCGGCGCTGCGCGAACCGTGAGGGCTTTTCGTCCGGCCCGGGCTTGCGCTATGAATGTCTTTCGCCCGCGCACGGCCTGTCCGCGCCCGGCGGCATAGAGATGATCAGGGAGGATCGGGAACATGGATCTGTCTTTCAGTCCGGAAGATATCGCCTTTCGCAAGGAAGTGCGGACATTCCTGCGGGAGAAGGTGCCGAGCGACATTCGCGAGCGTGCCCGCATCGGCTGGTCCTACCTGCCGAAGGACGATTACCTGCGCTGGCAGAAGATCCTCTACGAGCGTGGCTGGATCGCGCCCGGCTGGCCTGTGGAATATGGCGGCACCGGCTGGAACGCCGCGCAGCGGTTCATCTTCGACGAGGAATGCGCCCGCGCCGACTGCCCGCGCATCATTCCCTTCGGCATCACCATGGTCGGGCCGGTCATCTATACCTTCGGCACGCCCGCACAGAAGGAGCGGTTCCTGCCGCGCATCCTCTCGACGGAGGACTGGTGGTGTCAGGGCTATTCGGAGCGTGGTGCCGGTTCGGATCTGGCGCGACTGGCCACGAAGGCCCGGCGCGAAGGGGATCACTATGTGGTCGACGGCCACAAGATATGGACCTCCGGCGCGCACCGGGCGAACTGGATGTTCACACTGGTCCGTACCGACCCCACCGCCGAGAAGCCGCAGCAGGGCATTTCCTTCCTGCTGATCGACATGCGCACGCCGGGCGTCACGGTGAAGCCCATCGTTTCGATGGATGGCTACCACTATCTGAACGAGGTCTTCCTGGACGATGTGAAGGTGCCGCTGGATTGCCTGATCGGGGAGGAGGGCAAGGGCTGGACCTGCGCCAAGTTCCTGCTGGGCAACGAACGGACGGGTATCGCCGGGGTCGGTCGCTCCAAGGGGCGGCTGGAACAGCTCAAGGAGATGGCGGGCGCGGAGGCTGACGGTGGCGGACGCCTGATCGAGGATCCGGCGTTCCGCCGCAAGGTGGCGGAGATCGAGGCCGAGCTTGCGGCGCTGGAGGTCACCAACCTGCGCAATCTCGCGGATGCCGCCGCCGGCCGCCCGCCGGGGGCCGAATCCTCGATGCTGAAGATCCGGGGCACGGAGATCGAGCAGTCGATCAACGAGACCATGGTGGAAGCCATCGGCTACTACAGCGCGCCCTATGTTCACACAGCCCTGAACTGGCAGGGCAATGTGGCCCCGGTCGGCCCGGCCCATGCGGACGGGGTGATGCCGGAGCACCTGCTGAAGCGCGCATCGACCATCTATGGCGGCACCAACGAGGTGCAGAAGAATGTCATCGCCAAGGCGGTGCTGGGCCTGTGAGGGGCGTCATCGCAGGTTTCGTGCTGGCGTCCGTGGCCGTGCTGTCACTGGGCGCGGCGGCTGTCGCGGAGGAGAGTTCATGGCGCGAGACCTGTCTTGCCCAGGAACACCCGGAATTTGCCTTCGGTGACGCGCGGCTGCCTGGCGATGCCCGGCCCCTTTTCGGCTGTGCCGAGCGCAGTGGCGCGCGGGAGGATGCGGACGCGCAGTTCGTCGAGAAGCTGCAGCGGAAAGGCAGCAGCGATCTGGATACGGCACGGGAGCTGATCCGGCTGGGCTGGAAATGGATCGGACTGCGGCAACCGGGTTCCGCCATCAACCGCTTCAACCTGGCCTGGCGTCTTGCGCCGGAGGACGGCGATGTCTTTCACGGCATCGCAGTCACCATGGCGGAACTGGGGCAGCCTGCGGAGGTCATCGACTACTGGTTCGCGCAGGCGGTCAGCAAGCCGCAGGGTCGCCCCGGCCGGTTTGCCGACTACGGGCGCTACATGGTGGCCGGACGGCGTCATGCGGAGGCCCGTCCCGTGCTGATCCGGGCGCTGGAACTCGAACCGGACAACGCCTGGGCCATGATGTACCTGGCCGATGTGCACTTCTGGCTGGAGGAACGCCGGGAGGGCTGCGCCATGATCCTGCGAATCCTCGACACCAGCCCGCCGCAGGGATTCCCGCAGGCCGACTTCGACAAGCTGCTGGAACACTGGCGCAACCGCGCGGCGGTGTCGCAGTGCCCGACCGGCTGAGTGCGCCTGCGGATCGCTCAGGATGTGATGTCGGTCAGCCGGATGGTCACGGTCGTTCCCTTGCCGAGGACGGATTCCAGGACGACCTGACCCTTGAGCAGGTCCACGAGTTCCTGCGTCAGGGCAAGTCCGAGACCGGTGCCGTCATGGTTGCGGGTCAGCGCATCCGCGACCTGGCCGAAGGGCGTCATGACATTGGCCAGGTCGGTCTCCGAGATGCCGATGCCGTCATCGGTCACCCGGATGACGACCGGCCAGTCCGGTTCACGTGACAGCCGGACCCGGATGGTCCCGCCGGGATCCGTGAACTTGACCGCGTTGGACAGCAGGTTGACGACGATCTGCTGGATCTTGCTGACGTCGCTGTTGATCACCGGCAGGTCGGGTTCGGCCTCCGTACCGAGGGTGATGTTTCGTGCGGTCGCGTCCTGGCGTACCAGAGACACCGCGAAACCCACAGCCTCCCTCACGTCAACGGGGGCCAGGTCGAGTTGCAGATGACCACCCTCGGCCCGCGTCAGCTCCAGGATGTTCTCGACCATGTTCAGCATGTGCCGCCCGGCCCGAAGGATATCGGTCGAGAATTCGCGGGTCGTTGCGGCGTCGCCCCGGTGAATCTTCGGGTCGTGGAGGATCTCGGCGAACCCCAGGATGGCGTTCAGGGGTGTCCGGAACTCATGGCTCATGTTGGCCAGAAACCGTCCCTTGGCTAGATTGGCCGCTTCCGCCCGCGCGGCCTCGGTGCGCAACCGGCGGCTGGCGCTCGACAGGTCGGTCAGCATCTGGTTGATCGCCTCCGCCATCGCCACGATCTCCATCGGCGTCCGTGGGGGCAGGTTGCTCACCCGTGCGCTGCTGTCGCCGGCGCTGACCGTTCGCGCCACATTCGCCACCTGTTCGATCGGTCGCGCAAGATAGCGGGCAATAATCCAGGCAATGATGACAGCAACCAGCAGTCCAAGCCCGCCGATCAGGATCGAGACCAGCTGCACGTTTCTGGCATGGGCCGACAGTTCCGCCAGCGGCTGCGGAACCATGACGCCCCAGCCGGTGTGCGGTGCGCTGGTGAACCCGGCGATCATCTCCGCGTCCATGGCGGGGGAATAGAAGGTGGTGACGCCGGTTTCCCCCTTCATCATCCGTGCAACTGCGGACACGCGCGAGATGTCCTTCGCCTGCTGCTGCCATGTCCTGTTCGGATGGGCGATGACGCGACCGAACTGGTCAACGATCGCGGAGTGGCCGCGCTGGCCGAATGCAATACGCTGCTGCACATCCACGACATAGCCTGTTCCCAGGGTGCCGATGGCAATGCGCCCCTCCGAAAGCTGTTGCACGATGTGCAGGTTCGGCTTTCCATCCTGATCGAGCTGCACGCCCGAGAATGTTGCATCAACTCCTGCCGCCTCCGCCAGTCGGCGCAGACCGCTCAGGTCTCCGACCTGTCGGTCGATCGGCAGTCCCTGCGCGGTGCCATCCAGGCTGGCGGCGATGCGCCCGGCGCTGTCGACGATGCATGCATGGCGAAAGCCCATCTGGGCGAGCAGGGCAGCAACGGCGGACGCGTCGGCCCTGGCAGCCTGCATTTCCGACACGGCCAGACCGAAGACGGCCTCGACATCCTCCGAATAGCGGTCAAGGGCGTGGGAAAGGTTCCGGGCGATCAGCAAGTGCCGCTCGCTGACCTCCGCCAGCTCCTTCTGGTACGCCGACTGCTGCTGCCAGGCGGCAAGCAGGCCGACCGGAATCGTGGCGATCAGGGTGAAGGCGACGAACAGCAGCGTGCGCAACCGGGCCGGGCGCTGCCCGCGTCGCAGCCTCTCCGACACTCGCGCGGGAAAGGATCGGGCATCATCCCGCCCCTCCGCGGTCAAACTGTCATTGTCTGCTGTCATCTCACCGAACTTGGCATGGCAAAGGCCGATCCTAGCACAGATGCGGCAGGGGCTACCTTTCCGGCACCGGATTCCGGACCGTTTTGTGATGCTTGCGGTTGCGAAGGCCAGCGGCCTTCGCATGACCGGACGGGGGCGGGAGCTTCATCGGTGCACAGGAATTGGGTGTGCGCCCGCAATAGAGCAGGTCCAGGGCCGGTACCCTCTTCAGGAAGGACCGCAGGGCGTCCAGCGCCTCGGACTTCGATCTGTAGGGGCGGGGCGGTCTGCCCTCGTCCGGCCAGATCCTGTAGACACCTTCGACATAGAGTGATGAATGCTCGCAATGCATCACGGGCGACCCGCCGACCAGTGAATCCCTGCGATTGCATACCTGCGTGCTGCCCGCCTGGAACTCCTCGGGCAGCCGGTACCACTCGAAGAGCCGTTGACCCCGGTAGAGCGCGGGCAGGGCACGCATGACGGCCCGCACCGTCGAATTCGGGACATCCTGCGTGACGTTGACCCGCAATGTCAGGTCCATGCGCTCCGCGTCATCTGGGCGGACAACCTCGGAAATGAAGGCGGCCGGGACGTCGTGGAAATCTGCTGCCAGGGCGGCATCCGAAACCGGATCATCGCACGCAGCCAGCAGCAGAAGGCACGCCAGCGGAACAACCGCCAGCCACGAATGCAATATTCTCATCGGACGGTTCCCCATGTCGCAGCCGGGTCGAGTAAACAACACGCGCTCTGCAACCGCAACTGGTGTCTGCCGGATCACCTGACATGACCCGACTTTCTCACTGTCCTGCGCCGCCTGCGGGGCGCATGGACAGGCACGGGACGTTGTGTCTCTTGTTAACCGTGCCCCATCTCGTGTTAATTGCAGACAAGCGCCCCATATGGCGCTCAGAGAAATTCTTTCGGGGCCTTCAGGGGAGGAAGCCCTGGCCCCGAGCCCTGCATGAGGAGAAGCAGACAATGTCCAACAGCATGAAGTTCTATATTGACGGTGCCTGGGTCGATCCGGCTGATCCGAAGCCGTTCGACGTCATCAACCCGGCGACCGAGGAAGCCTTTGCGCAGATCTCGCTCGGCAACGCGGAAGACGTCGACCGCGCCGTGCAGGCTGCCAAACGCGCCTTCCCCGGCTGGTCGCAGACCACCAAGCAGGAACGCCTGGAACTCTTCGACGCCATCATGGCCGCCTACAAGAACCATTATGCCGAGATGGCCGACGCGATCTCGAAGGAAATGGGCGCGCCCGCCACCTTTGCGCAGAAGGTTCAGGCCGCAACCGGCATCGGCCACTTCAAGACCATGTCGAAGCTGCTGGCCAAGTTCGAGTTCGACGAGGACCGCGGCACCACGCGCCTCAGCAAGGAACCGATCGGTGTCTGTGGCATGATCACGCCGTGGAACTGGCCTGTGAACCAGATCGCCGCCAAGGTTGCCCCGGCACTGGCCGCAGGCTGCACCATGGTGCTGAAGCCGTCCGAGATCGCGCCGATGAGCGGTATCGTCTTCGCCGAGATCCTGCATGAGGCCGGCGTGCCGAAGGGCGTGTTCAACCTGGTGAACGGTGACGGTCCGGGCGTCGGCTCCGCCATCAGTTCGCATCCGGACGTGGACATGGTGTCCTTCACCGGCTCCACCCGCGCCGGTGTCGCGGTGGCGCAGAACGCTGCCCCGACGGTGAAGCGCGTGTCGCAGGAACTGGGTGGCAAGTCCGCCAATATCATCCTGGACGATGCCGACTTCCAGAAGGCCGTGTTCGGCGGTGTGCTGCAGTGCTTCGGCAATACAGGCCAGTCCTGCAACGCGCCCACCCGCATGCTGGTGCCGATGGACCGGATGGAGGAAGCCGGCGAGATCGCCAAGGCCGCTGCCGCCAAGGTGCGTGTCGGTGATCCGTCGGACGAGAACACCACCATGGGTCCGCTGGTCTCCAAGGCGCAGTGGGACAAGGTGCAGGGCCTGATCCAGAAGGGTATCGACGAGGGCGCGAACCCTGTCGTCGGTGGTACCGGCCTGCCCGAAGGCGTCAACAAGGGCTATTTCGCCC
>CAXBNO010000118.1:0-8140 GCA_963976775.1 uncultured Kordiimonadales bacterium | reverse complement strand
CACGACCCCCACACCCCCAGTATGGTGCGCTACCAGGCTGCGCTACGCTCCGACGCGGCGGACCATAGTCGTTCCGGCTGCCGTGATCAATCGCCAGTCGTCAGCGCGAGCAGACTTTTCCGCAGTTCGATCAGTTCGCCCCGCGCATCCTCGATGGCGCGTCGCTGCAATACGCTCAGGCTGTCGGAAATGGGGGCCTTCCTTGCGGCTGAACCCTGGTCGCGAAACATCTGCTGCACACCCTTGATGGTGTACTTCTCCTCGTAGAGCAGATGCCGGATCCGCTGCAGCAGGGCCACGTCCTCGGGCCGGTAATAGCGTCGGCCGCCGCCGCGTTTCAGCGGCTTGATCTCGGGAAACTTGCTCTCCCAGAACCGCAGGACGTGCTGTTGCACATCCAGTTCGGCAGCTACTTCGCTGATGGTACGGAACGCTTCGGGTGACTTCGCCAAGGCTGGTATCCGGTAGATGAAGTTGCAGGGGCAGGGCGTCTCGATCGGACCTTGTCAGGCCAACCGTGTTTCAGGTCTTCGCAGGTCTGCCCAGCAGGCCCTGGTTGATCTCGTCCTTCAGGACATGACTGGCCCGGAAGACCAGCACCCGCCGGGGCTCGATCGGGACTTCCTCACCGGTCTTGGGGTTTCGGCCAATGCGACCGCCCTTCTCACGAACCTGAAAGCTTCCGAAGGAAGAAATCTTTACGGTTTCGCCACTTGCGAGGTGATCTGCAATCTCCATCAGAACTGCATCGACCAGCTCCGAAGACTCGTTACGCGACAGACCGACTTCCCTGTACACAGCTTCACTGAGATGCGCACGGGTCACTGTCGAACCGCTCATAATCGTCGCTCCCCACTGCCACGCCTGTCCGGACTGCCATTCGGCATTGTTTTGTTGTTACGGCACATTACGCGCGAAATCCAATCTGGAGTCAAAGCAGTTTGGCGCAATTGTGCCCGTCGTTACCAGCGAACCAGTGCCGAACCCCAGGTGAAGCCGCCGCCCATCGCCTCCAGCAGCAGCAACTGACCGCGCTGGATACGACCGTCCCGCACAGCCTCCGTCAGCGCGAGAGGGACCGAGGCGGCGGAGGTATTGCCGTGGCGATCCACTGTGACCACCACCTTCGACGGGTCCAGTTTCAGCTTCCGCGCCGTACCGTCGAGAATGCGCTTGTTCGCCTGGTGCGGGATGACCCAGTCGATGTCCTCCGCCTTCAGACCCGTGGCTTCCAGCGCCTCGTTGATCACGGCGGACAGGTTCACGACAGCGTGGCGAAAGACTTCCTTGCCCGACATGCGCAGATGCCCGACCGTCTGGGTGCTCGACGGGCCACCGTCCACATACAGCAGGTCGTGATGACAGCCATCGGCGTGCAGGTGACTGGTCAGGATGCCCCGGTCCGCATTGGTGCCGTCACCTTCCATCGCCTCCAGCACGATGGCCCCGGCTCCGTCGCCGAACAGCACACAGGTCGTGCGGTCTTCCCAGTCCAGGATGCGCGAAAAGGTCTCGGCACCGATCACCAGTGCGCGGCGAAACTGCCCTGCCTTCAGGAAATTGTCGGCGGTGGCGAGTGCATAGATGAAACCGCTGCACACTGCCTGGACGTCAAAGGCTGCACCGTGACGAATGCCCAGACGCGACTGGACCACTGTTGCGGTGGCGGGGAAGGTGCTGTCCGGGGTGGCCGTTGCAAGGACGATCAGATCGATGTCATCGGGTTGCAGGCCAGCGTGATCAAGCGCATCGCGGGCCGCTGCCTCAGCCAGATCGCCGGTGGTCTCACCCTCTGCCGCGATATGGCGCTGGCGGATTCCACTGCGGGCGACGATCCACTCGTCGGATGTGTCCACCATCCCGGCCAGCTCGGCATTGGTCATGACCCGTTCGGGCAGATAGCTGCCACTTCCGACGATCACGGAACGTATCATGCGTTGCCCGCTTTCTGCATTTCCCCACCCAGAAGGTCGATAGTCTGGCAGTCCTGAGCGATTCGTTCGATCATTCCGTCCTGAACCATGTCGGCGGCGATGCGGATGGCGCTGGCGACACCGGCGGCATTGGCACTGCCGTGGCTCTTGACCACGACCCCGTTCAGCCCCAGGAAGACGCCGCCATTGTAGCCGTTGGGGTCGAGGCGGTTCTGCAGCCGCCTGAAGGCACCCCGGGCGATCAGGAAGCCCAGTTGCGCGATCCAGGAGGCGCTGATGGCCTGGCGCATCGTGTAGGTGACCAGCCGCGCCGCACCCTCATGACTCTTGAGTGCGACATTGCCGCTGAATCCGTCGGTGATGACCACATCGACAACGCCGCGCGTGATGTCGTGACCTTCGACGAAGCCGTGATAGTGGAAACCGGCATTCTTGATATTGCGCAGCCGCTCCGCTACGGCGCGCACGATCTCGTTGCCCTTCAGTTCTTCCTCGCCAATGTTCAGCAGACCGACCGTCGGATGCACCCGACCCAGTACGGCACGGCAGAACGTGGCTCCCATCAGGGCGAACTGGACCAGATTGTCTTCGTCGCAGACGACGTTGGCGCCGAGGTCGAGCATGACGCTCTCCCCGCACTCGGTCGGCATGAAGCCGGCGATTGCCGGACGGTCGATACCCGCCTGGGGCCGCAGGGAGAACAGCGCCATGGCCATCAGGGCACCGGTATTGCCACCGGAGACCACACCATCGGCGTCGCCGTCCCGCACGGCGTCGATTGCCATGCGCATGCTGGTATCGCCGCCACGTCGCAGCGCCTGGCTCGGCTTCTCGTTCGAGCCTACCGTGCGTGGTGCGTGCCGTATCTCGACGCATTCCGCCAGGTCGCCACGCACAAGCGGTTCCAGCTTCGCCTCGTCACCGAAGAGAAGGAAACGTATGCCGGGATACTGAAGGCGGACATGAGCAATTCCGTCGACAACCGCGCCAGGGGCGTGGTCACCGCCCATGGCATCCAGTGATAGTGTCAGGGGACGGCTCATGTTGCGTGTGCCTGTTCAGGCGACGGGGCTCAGATGGCCTCGTCAGCCTCGAACACCTCACGCTCCTTGTAGTGGCCACAGGCTGCGCAGACATGATGCGGAAGCTTCATCTCACCGCAGTTGGCGCACTCGTGCGAACCGGTCGCGACCAGGGAATCGTGGGCGCGCCTCTGGTTCCGGCGGGACCGGGATACTTTCTTCTTGGGGACAGCCATTTCTACTCCTTAAAACCCTTCCGCCCGTGCGGCAGGGTCATGTCTCATCTCGCTTCAGTCGTGCCAGCGCCGCAAAGGGGCCGGTTGCTTCGTGCTTTCCGTCCGTCGCGGACTGCGGCAGGACAGCGTCTGCTTTCCTCGGAAACGGATCAAGCGACAATGCCAGATGCTCGGCAACCGCGGCGCCGAGATCCAGCCGATCCCCGTCCAGAGGTTCCGGCGGATCATCGTCGTCAGCGATATCGACAACACGATGCGTCTCTTCCAGAACAGCCCGTGGCGTGTAATGCAACGTGATCGTCTCGTCAACATCGCCCGGTACCGGTTCCAGCGTCACGACGCACTGCTGCACCACTTGTGCCCGCAGGTGAAACCGGAGGGTGACACCTCCATCAACCGGCCAGATCGTCGCCTGCGCGCTGACGGCGGGCAGGTCGAGCAGATCGAACGCCTCCGCCAATGTGGCGCGTGCAGCTTCGTCGAGTGTCAGGGAGACGTCGCGGCCCTTCAGGTCGATATCGGACAGATCGACCCAGTGACTGAACAATGGCGGCACGTCCGCGACCGAATCCGCCGCGTCCTTGCGTGTCATCGTCAAACCTCCCTGTCCGGCATCAGGAACCTGAAGCGCTCAGCCGCCAGGTCCGCGAACGGCAGTGCCGAAAGCATGTCCCAGTTGGCCATGACATAGGCAGAGAGCGCGGGCAGGGTGGCACTGTCAGCGGCATCCGCGCGATAGACGTTCCTGTGCAGTGCCTCCTGCAGGGCAGTGGCGTCCCCCGCATCCAGCGCCGCATCATAGGCTGTCGCGCGTCCATAGTAGGCGTGGGACATCTTCTTGACCCTGTGGCCGATACCGATGTCACCAACACCGGACAGGCGCAGACCCTGATCCAGATCCTTCAGCATCACGTCGAACAGATGCTGGGCCAGACGCGGTGCAGGCCGGGCCTCCTTGCTGGCGCGCCGGATCAGCAGATGGACGTGCAGCACCAGCAGGTCGAAGCGTCCGTCAAACGTGTCATCGACGCGCCAGTCGGTGTAGAAGAAGGGCAGCCGTGCCTGTTCACCCGCCATGCTGTAGAGCGTGTGGGCGGTCTTGCGCATCGGGTCGGGCTTGATCAGATCGAACAGGGACATGATATCTGGGGGCTTCCGCAGCAGACTTCAGGGTTCCGCAGTTGACTCGGACGGTGCGGTTCGGGCAATCGGAAAGCAACAGCTAGGTCCGCGAGGGCCCGGCGTCAATGGCCGGACGGTCAGGGTGGATCGGAACGACATGTTTGGACGCAGGAATATGATGGTTCTGGCCGTTGTCGCGGGCCTGCTCGCGGCTTGTACGCCCGACACGCATATCGAGGGTTATCACCTCGACCGGGAACGCATTGATCGCATCCAGCCTGGCATCACGACGCAGCAGCAGGTGGGCGACATTCTGGGCAGCCCGTCGAGTGTGGCGACGTTCCGCGCGAATGCGGATACCTGGTACTACATCTCGAAGCAGATCGAGAGCATCACTGAACTGGATGCGGAGGTGGTTGACCAGCAGGTCGTCGCCGTCGATTTCGACGAGGTGGGCCGTGTCGAGAAGATCAGGGAATATGGCCTGAAGGACGCCAAGGACATCCGGATCGCGTCCCGTACAACGCCGACACAGGGCGAGAAGCTGGGCTTCTTCGAGCAACTGTTCGGCAATGGCCTGTTGGGTGTGAACCAGGAATAGAGGGCTTCAGGACGGTTCCTGCTCCTGATCGGTGCCGCTTCCTTCCGGCCGGTCTCTCCGGTCAAGTACGGCGATGATCTCGTCCAGAACACCATCATCCGCCTCGGTGATCTCGGTGGCCAGGCGATTGGCCAGCAGCGTCGCCTTGGCGCTGAGACCGGCAGTGTCGATGACGACGCGCGGGTGCGACATGCGGGCGAGTTCACGCAGGTCGTCCGCGTCCTCCCAGATCAGGTTGAAATAGTCGATGATCTGCTGCACCAGCGACCAGCTCGGACGGCTGCGGTGACCATGCTCCAGGGCCGAGAGATAGGCAGGCGTGAGCTGAAGGTCCGCCGCCATGCGGCTGAGTGTCAGTCCCTGACGCTTGCGCAGCGCCCTTACACGCGTGCCGAAGGGTGTCATTCCCTGTCATCCCGCCGACGTCGGAGCAGGACATAGAGCGCGCCGCTGCCGCCGTCACGCGGTACTGCCGGGGCCGTGGACAGGACCAGTGGCGCGAGGTCGCCAGCCGCAAGCCAGCCTGGCACTTCGCGCTTCAGGCGACCGGGTGGCTCGGGGTTGATGTAGGGACTGTCGCTGTCCGTCCTGCCCCTGTTGCCCTTGCCGGTGATGACCAGCAGGCACCGCAGGCCCGCGGCATGACAGGCCCGCACCTGCTGGCGCAGGGCAGCATGAGCCTGTTCGCGGTTGAGGCCGTGCAGATCCAGTCTCGCATCAATCTGGAAGGTGCCCTTGCGCAGCCGCTCCGCAGTCCGCCGGTCCAGTCCGGCGATGCGACCTCGGGCGGCGGCAGGCTGCGGATCGGCGAAGGGCATCAATACCGGTGTGGCGGGCAGCACGGCTGCGACTTTGCTGCCGGGAGGCGGCGCTGTCTTCTTCCTGCTGCCGGCTTTGGCTACGGCGGGTTTCACCGTCTCCGCATTGGCTTGGGACTGGGCAGCCTCCGCCCGACGGCGCTCCTGATCCTTCAGCCGTTCGGTCGTCGACGGCAGGGGAGTCACGGTCTGCGCCACGCGTCGCCACAGGTCGGAGTCATCCCTGTCGCCGGTCCTGCCTTTCGGTTTGCGGGGCGCGCGCGCCATGCTCTCAGTCCTCGCCGGAGTCATCCCGCCCGACACGGTCGGCCATGTCATCCACCATCACGATATGCAGGCGACGCGGGCCATGTGCCCCCATGACGATCTTCTGCTCCACGTCCCCGGTGCGGGACGGTCCGGAAACGAGATTGAGCGTACGCGGCAGCACCCCGGCACCGAACCGTTCACGCGCCTTGCCAAAGGCATCCTCCATGGCGCGCACGACCTGGCTGCGGCGCATGACGACGATATGGTTGTCGGGGACGAAGTTGAGAGTCGGGGGTGTTTCCGGGCTGGAGGCGAACACCAGCGTTCCGGTCTCCGCGATGCCGGCGAAGACGGGCGTGACGCCGGTCTGGTCGGTGATCCCGGCGGCACCGGAGGAAACTTCCAGCAACGGCGCACTGTCCCAGGGCAGATCCGTCACATCGGGCGACGGCGAGAGTTTCAGCTTGCCGGGCAGGTTCAGGCCCTTCAGGTAATCCGCGACCGCCTGTGGAACTGATTCAGTGTCCGCGATCTCGTCAATGGTGACCGCCAGTTCCCGACACTTCTCCATGAACAGGGCATAGCGTTCCGGCTCCGGCCTGTTGGCGCGTGCGGGAATGAGATTGGCTTTCGGATCAGCGATCCGTGCCGCCAGTTCCTCCGGCGATCTGCGCAGGGGATTGCCCTGATTGGCCGCGCCGATCTTCGCCAGCAAAGCATCCTTGCCTGACATGGTGCATCCCCTTGAGCAGATGATCGGAGTGATCATGTCCCAAAGCTCTATCGGTAAAGTCGGGGGGCTGGCAAGCGTCCCCGGTGACCGGGCGTGGCTCCACGCGGCCGGGCAGGGGGAGTCAGGTGCGCGGACCGGCACTGCGTCCGGACCGCCAGTGTTCCATGGCAGCATTCAGTTCCGCCTCGTTGATCGGCTTGGCGAGATAGTCGTCCATGCCGGCGTCGAGGCACATCTGCTTGTCCTCCGCCATCGCGTTGGCGGTCAGGGCGATGATCGGGATATCGAGCTTGTTGCCTTCCAGTGACCGGATGCGACGGGTGGCCTCCAGACCATCGACTTCGGGCATGTGAATGTCCATCAGCACGAGGTCGAAGTCGTTGTCGCGAACCGCGATCTCGGCCTCGGCGCCGTTCTCGACTGCCGTCACCTGATGGCCGTTCTTGCCCAGCAGGGCGAGGGCGAGCATCTGATTGATCTCGTTGTCCTCCGCCAGCAGGATCCGCAGCGGACCGGAACTGACGGTCCTGGCCGGCCTGGCGTCGGCGGCATCATCGTCGTCATTTGCATCGACCTGGTCGTCCGTTTCCAGTTCCGGCGTCAGCAGACGGTAGAGAGAGCGGCGGCGGATCGGCTTCGTCAGATAGCCATCGAAGCCGGCATCCTTCAGCGGCTCGTTCTCGGCGCGGCGGCTGACTGGCAGCATGACAATGGCGCGCGTTGATGCGAGCCTGGGGTCTGCCCGCAACTGTTCGATGAACTCTGTCGCGGGAACGTCTTCCAGCGCACCGTCGAAGAGTACGGAATCGAATGGTGTGTCCTTGGCAGCCGCGGCGCGCAGCAGTTCCAGCGCTTCCCCGCCGCCGGAGGCGCGCTTGGCCGTCGCGCCGCCGTCGATCAACTGGTCGGCCAGCGCCCAGCGGGCGATGCGGTTGGCTTCGGCCACCAGAATGCGTTTCTGGTCAAGGCGCGGTTCGGGGCGGGGGGAGAAGCTGCCCTTGGCCTTCTTCAGTTCGATCTCGAACCAGAAGGTGCTGCCCTTTTCCTTCTTGCTGATCAGGCCGATCTCGCCACCCATCTTCTCGACGATACGGCGGGTGATGGCGAGGCCCAGGCCGGTGCCGCCGTAACGTCGGGAGACCGAGGAATCGACCTGCGTGAACTCCTCGAACAACTGCGCCTGCTTGTCGTCGGGGATGCCGATGCCGCTGTCGATGATCTCCACGCGGATGGCTGCGGAATCTGGCCGGTCCTGCAACAGGCGCAGCGCGATGACGACGCCGCCCTCGTGCGTGAACTTCACGGCATTGCCGGCCAGGTTGACGATGGCCTGCCGCAGACGGCCCGGATCACCGATCAGATGCCGTGGAATGTCCGGATCGGCCATGGCCATGACCTCGATGCCACGCTCGAAGGCGCGGGGCG
>CAXBNO010000117.1:0-8168 GCA_963976775.1 uncultured Kordiimonadales bacterium | reverse complement strand
CCCACTGTACCAGTTCCTTCTTCAAGTCATCGCTGCTCTCGACCCCCGCGTTCAGAGTGACATAGGCATAGATCCCCTGGCCCTTCACGTCGTGCGGATAGCCGACGACCGCAGCCTCGGCCACGTTGGGATGGGCGACCAGCGCGCTCTCGACCTCAGCCGTGCCCATGCGATGGCCGGAGACGTTGATGACGTCGTCCACGCGGCCCGTGATCCAGAAACAGCCATCCTCGTCCCGGTTCGCCCCGTCGCCGGTGAAATAGCGCCCCGGATAGGTGGAGAAATAGGTCTGGATGAAGCGTTCATGGTCGCCGTAGACCGTGCGCATCTGGCCCGGCCAGCTGTCGGTGATGCAGAGGTTGCCGCTGGCGGGGCCTTCCAGTTCAGCACCTTTCTCGTCCACCAGAACGGGCTTGATGCCGAAGAAGGGACGGGTGGCGGAACCGGGCTTCAGGGTGGTGGCCCCGGGCAGCGGCGTGATCAGGATGCCGCCTGTCTCCGTCTGCCACCAGGTGTCCACGATCGGGCAACGGGCGTCACCAACGACGTCATAGTACCACTGCCAGGCTTCCGGGTTGATCGGCTCCCCCACGGAGCCGAGCAGGCGCAGCGACTTTCGGCTGGCGGCCTTGACGGGGCCGTCACCGGCACCCATCAGCGCACGGATGGCGGTCGGTGCGGTGTAGAACAGGCTGACGTCGTGCTTGTCGCAGACCTGCCAGAAGCGGCCATTGTCGGGATAGTTCGGCACACCCTCGAACATCAGCGTGATGGCACCATTGGCCAGCGGGCCGTAGACGATATAGCTGTGGCCGGTGACCCAGCCGACGTCGGCGGTGCACCAGTAGACCTCCCCCGGCTTGTAGTCGAAGACATACTCGTGGGTCATGGAGGCATAGACCATGTAGCCGCCGGTGGTGTGCAGCACGCCCTTGGGCTTGCCGGTGGAACCGGAGGTATAGAGGATGAACAGCGGGTCCTCCGCATTCATCGGCTCCGGCGGGCAGTCGGCGGACTGCGCCGCCGTCAGTTCCTCGTACCAGACGTCGCGACTGTCGTTCCAGGCCACGTCACCGCCGGTGCGCCGGACCACGACAACGGTCTTCACGTCCAGACCGTGCCCGTCGATGGCGGCGTCCGTGTTGGCCTTCAGCGGGATCCTGCGCCCGCCGCGCACGCCCTCGTCCGCCGTGATCACGCAGGTGGATTCGCAATCCTCGATCCGCCCCGCCAGCGCCTCGGGGGAGAATCCGCCGAAGACCACCGAATGCACCGCGCCGATGCGGGCGCAGGCCAGCATGGCGACGGCAGCTTCCGGAATCATCGGCATGTAGATGGTGACGCGGTCCCCCTTCCGCACGCCGCGCGCCTTCAGCCCGTTGGACAGGCGACAGACGCGTTCATGCAGGTCGCGATAGGTGATGCGCTCGTCCTGATCGGGCTCATCCCCCTCCCAGATGATCGCGGTCTGGTCGCCCTTGTCAGCCAGGTGGCGGTCGAGGCAATTGGTGGAGGCATTCAGTTCGCCATCGGCATACCACTTGATGTGCAGGTCATCGGCGTTGAAGGAGACGTCCTTCACCTGGGTGTAATCCTTCGACCAGGTGATGCGCTTGCCGTGTTCCGCCCAGAAGCCCGCATTGTCCTCGATGGAATGCCTGTACATGGCGAGGTAGGTGTCGTTGTCCACGTGGGCGCTTGCCGCCCAATCGTCGCTGACGGGATAGGTTCTTGCCATGGTGCGGTGTCCTCCGGGCGTGCGTTTCTTGTTGGCTGAAACGTGCCATGCCAGACGGCTGTGCCGCAACGGTAAGCTTTGCCGCAACGGCAGGTCCCGTCGCGCCCGTGTCGTGGCTCAGGCCAACCAGAACCGGCGGGTGAACAGCACCAGCACCGTGAACAGTTCCAGCCGCCCCAGCAGCATCCCTGCCGACAGCAGCCACTTGGCGGTATCGGGCAGGGGCTGGAAATTGCCGCTGGGGCCGATGATGTCCCCCAGTCCGGGGCCGACATTGGCGACCGCCGTGGCCGCACCGGACAGCGCTGTGGTCATGTCCAGTCCGGTGAGCGTCAGCAGGAAGGCGAGGATCGCGAACACCATCGCGAACAGGAAGAAATAACTCATCACCGCGTCGGTCACATGGCTTTCGATGGGGCGACCGTTGAAGCGCGGCACCAGCACGGAATTGGGCCGGATCAGCTCCTGGATCTGCACCCGCGCATTCTCGAACATCACCCGGAAGCGGAAGATCTTGATGCCGCAACTGGTGGACCCGGCGCAGCCTCCGATGAACATGGCGAAGAAGAACACCACCGTCGCGGCGCGCCCCCACTCGCCATAATCGGCGGAGGCATAGCCGGTGCCGGTCATGACCGAGATGACGTTGAACAGCATCAGCCGCAATCCCTCCAACGGCTCGACCTGAAGGAACAGGTCGGTCATCAGCGCCACCAGTGCCAGCAGGCCGCCTATGGTCAGGAAGAACCAGCGCACCTGGGTGTCGCGCCACAGTGCCATGGGCCGCCCGCGCACCGCCTGCAGGTAGAGCACGAAGGGCAGTGATCCCAGCACCATGAAGACGATCATGATCCATTCCATGCCCGGATTGGCGAAGCCGCCGACCGACGCGTCACGGGTGGAGAACCCCCCCGTGGCGACGGTGGTCATGGCATGGGCCATGGCATCGAAGGCACCCAGTCCCGTGCCCCAGAGCAGTGCGGCGCAGACCAGGGTCAGCACCAGGTAGATCACGGCGGTCGCACCGGCGATCTGGGCGGCCCGCGGCATGGCCTTGTCGGAACTCTCGGAACTTTCCATACGGAACAGCTGCATGCCGCCGATCTGCAGCAGGGGCAGCACGGCGATGGCGGTAACGATGATGCCGACCCCGCCCAGCCACTGCAGGATCGATCGCCAGATCAGGATGCCGGGTGGCGCATTGTCCAGCCCGATGATGACGGTGGAACCGGTGGTGGTCAGGCCCGACATGGCCTCGAAGAAGGCATCCGTGTAGGACATCTCCAGACCGGCCAGCACGAAGGGCAGCGCCGCCAGCGTCGGCAGCACCAGCCAGACGGAGGTGGTCAGCACGAAGGCTCCGCGCAGGGTCAGCCGGACGCCGCGTCGCCAGGTGCAGGCCACCACCGTGCCACCCAGGAAACCGGTGGTGGCGGCGGAGGCCAGGAAGACCTGGTAATCAACATTGCCCGCCACCAGATCGACAACCGCCGGGATCAGCATGGCAACCGCCAGCATCACGGCGAAGATGCCGTTGATCAGGAATATGGCCCGAGGGTCCCCCATGCGGGTCCGGCTCAGTTCAGCTGACTGTCGCGGCGGGGCAGGTCGAGGGAGAAGGGCGGGATGGCGATGCGGAACCGGTCGCCGGTGCCGGACAGCATGCCGTAATGCCCCACCATGATGCCGCTGGGCGTGCTCAGCGGACAGCCGCTGGCATAGGAGAAACTCTGCCCCGGTCGCAGGATCGGCTGCTTGCCGATGACACCCGGTCCCTCGACTTCCTCCACGCGGCCATTGCCGTCGGTGATGTGCCAGTAGCGGTCCAGCAGCTGCACCGTGTCCTGGCCATCGTTCTCGATCGTCACCTCGTAGGCCCAGACGTAGCGGCTCTTCGCCGGTTCCGACTGTTTCGCCAGGTACACGGGTTTCACGCGCACCGTCAGGTCGCCGGTGCGGGCGACGTAGCGGCCATCAGTATCGAATTGCTGTTCTGCGGACATGTCGCGGAGTATCCGGCGCACCCCGTTGATTGTCCAGCGAGCGCATCAGGTCCAAGAGCTTCGTGGTGGTGAGGAACCAGTGCGCCCGCGTCAGGCCGCCCGCGCGGTGGTCCGTTCGATGCGCAGCCGCGACAGCGGGATCGGCTTTCCGCACCGGGTGCGGTCTGCCTCCGCCATCACGTCCATGTTGGGCCAGAAACCGGTTTCAAGCGCCTGCGCGTAACCCTCAGCCAGGCCCTGCCGCCGCATTTCCGCCGCCGCTGCGGCATGGTCATAGGTCAGGCGGTGAAACACGATCTCCAGCCCCGTGGCATCCGGCGTCAGCACCAGGAACCAGGTGCGCGGATCGCCATCGTTGGCGGGCATGCCGATGACCCCGGCGTTCAGCCACCATTGCTGTTTCACCTGTTGCGCCAGCGGTACGCCGCTGTGGCCAGCCAGCACGATATCCGCCTCCGTCAGGGCGCATTCCTGTGCGATCGCGGCGTGGTCCGAGGGGAAGATGAAACGGTTGATGGCGCTGAAGCCGCCATGCACCGCACTCAGCCGCAGCCCGGCCATGGAGAAGCGGATCTCCGCCGGGCAGGCGGCCATGCAGGCGCGGGAGGCGGGCGACAGTTCCGCCATCGCATGGGCGAACCAGCCGCGCGCCAGCAGGTCGCAGGCGCTGCCCTCCGCGAAGCCGCAGCCGCAGTCCTCCGCGCCGGCGCCGAAACTTTCCTCGCAGTTGCCGCGCACCACCGGGCCGCCGCGCGCCATCACCGCCCGCGTCGTGGCTTCCGGCGATGCACAATAGGCAACGATGTCCCCGGTATTGATGCGGTGCTGCGGCGCGATGCCGAGCGCGTCGGCCCGGTCGAACAGGGCCTGCGTCGCCTGCAGGTTGGAATAGGGTCCGCCATAGACCAGCACCGGCGCGTCGATGGTGCCCAGGTCCAGGACCGGCCCCGCGGTCCCGGCCGCTGTTTCAGCCGACACTGCACGACCCCCCGCCCAGTACGCAGAACCGCGCGCAATGGGGGTGGTTCAGCGGCACGTCGGCGGACGCCTGCTCCAGTGTTTCACCCAGGTCGAAGCGTTCGTCGTAGGGCAGCAGGGTGCAGGGCACCACGGTCGCCGCCGGCTCCCCCTTGCGCTTCACCACCATGCGGGAGGTGGCGCACATCATGGCGTCCGGGCTGACGTTCAGGATGCCCCAGCAGGCGGTGGTGATCTCCGGCACATCCGCCGAGCCGTCCATTTCCGGGAACAGCACCAGCCGTTCCGGATCCTGCGCGTCGATGCCGATGCGGCGCTCCGTGAACAGCCGCGCGAACCCGGCGCGCAACTGCGCCTCCGTCTCCTGCCACATGGTGCGCCCGGCCACCGAGAGGTGAAACCCGTTCGCCCCCAGCCAGTCGAGGCCGGGCAGCATCCGTTCCCAGGCATGCGCCCCGCGCTCCAGCTCGTGCAGCCGCGCCGCGTAATGGTCGATGGAGACCCGCAGCCGCAGCCGGTCGCCGAATTCCTGCCGCAGCGCCAGCAGACCGTCGGCGCATTTCATCATCGGCCGCATGGCGTTGGTCAGCACAAGCACGCGATAGCCGCGGCTGAGCGCGTCGCGCAGCATCACGATGAAGTCCGGGTTCATGAACGGCTCCCCGCCCGTGAAACCGATCTCCGCCGTGCCGCCGCGCGCCTCCGCCTCGTCCAGGAACCGCCCCACCTCCGCCGCCGTCAGATAGACCAGGCGGTCATTGCTCGGGCTGGATTCGATGTAGCAGTTGGCGCATTCCAGATTGCACAGCGTGCCGGTATTGAACCACAGCGTCGCCAGCCGGTTCAGCGCAACGGAGGCCCGCACACTGCCGTCGGCAGTCGTGTCGGGATCACGGAACTTCGCCGGATCGATGCCCGGATGGACGTGGTTCAGCGCGGCATCGGTCATGGTCACTCCCCGTCTGTCCCGGCACGGATCGGTCAAGGCCTTGATTCGCCTCCGCCTCCGCCCGGTATTGCAGGCGAAGGTGGGCAGGTCCGCCCCCCTTGTCAACGCGGCGCCCCGCCCCCTCACGCGGGGGTGATGGAGATGTGTGGTCATGGGGGTAGTGCACACGGCACCGCGCGCGCCCGCTTGCCAGCGCCCCGGAATCCGGCTATGCGCTTGTCCGTGGCTGACGCTCCGGCGAGGCCGCCCGGCGGGTATGATGTAATGGTAGCCTGTC
Organism: uncultured Kordiimonadales bacterium; assembly: GCA_963976775.1. Lineage (GTDB taxonomy): Bacteria > Pseudomonadota > Alphaproteobacteria > Minwuiales > Minwuiaceae > Minwuia. Next base: position 2,223 of record CAXBNO010000117.1, on the reverse strand, counting down.
AGCTTCCCAAGCTGAACGCGGGGGTTCGATTCCCCCTACCCGCTCCAGCGTGCTTTGTCGTTCGGCAATCCCCCGGAACTCATTTCCTGTCAGGCACCTAGGGTCCATGGCATTGCTGTTGAAGCTGCATGGGTAAGCGTGTTGAAAACCTCAGACTTTCTTCGGCATTTGACAGGCGACAGCAGTACCTCGAGTTCGCTGATGCATCCTCATGGCAAGAGAAATAGCATGAATTCCTTTTTGTTCTTGTTTCGTGCGCGTTTCTGCGGCATCTTTGGTGCCTGCTGGCTTCTAGCATTTGACAGCCACCTATTGTGTGAAAAGATCAAGATTTAGCGATGGAGTGACTATGCTGCACACATACTATGATTTTTTCGCTGGAGGTGGTATGGCTGGGTTTGGCCTCGGGCCGAGCTGGGACTGCCTGTTCGCGAATGACATAGACGAGAAAAAGGCAGCAAGTTACCGGGCGAATCATGCCGGTGGCACGGAATTCCTTCTGAAGGACGTTGCTCAGGTGACATTGGATGAACTGCCTGGGTCGCCTGACCTAGTATGGGCATCATTCCCCTGCCAAGACCTTTCACTCGCTGGAAATGGTGCGGGTCTCGCTGGCAAACGTAGTGGGATGTTCAACCCATTTTGGCAGTTGATGTGCTCGCTACATGACGATGATCGAGGTCCCAAGATTATCGCACTCGAGAATGTCTATGGCGCGATAACAAGCAATGGTGGTCGCGACTTTGCAACTCTAGCCACAGCGTTCTCGGAATTGGGGTATAGGTTTGGTGCGGTCGTGGTCGATGCGGTTCACTTTCTTCCTCAATCGCGCCCGCGCTTTTTCATGATTGGCATTCGGGGCGACTTGACCATTCCAGACGTGCTTGCGGCAGATGCTCCTTGCCCGACATGGCATCCGCCTGCGCTGATTGACGGGGGCAACCGCCTCTCGCAGACAGCAGCATCGCGCTGGCGCTGGTGGAACCTTCCAAAGCCGCCAACTCGGAATACTAGCCTAGCTGCTCTGCTGGAAGAGGAACCAACAGGCGTCAATTGGCATACGACGGCAGAAACCGAGTATCTTCTTGATATGATGACTGACCACAACCGAAAGAAGGTCGAAGCGGCCAAGCGGTGTGAGGGGCGAGTAGTTGGGACAATATATAGACGCACGCGCGCGGATTCGAATGGAGTGAAGCGTCAGCGTGCAGAGGTGCGTTTTGACGATATTGCGGGCTGTCTGCGGACGCCCGCAGGTGGTTCGAGCCGTCAAACGATTATTGTTGTGGAGGGCGAAAAGGTGCGCTCGCGTCTGCTTTCGACGCGCGAAGCTGCCTTGCTCATGGGCCTGCCAGATACCTACGTTCTCCCAGAACGCTACAACGAAGCTTACAAACTCGCAGGCGATGGTGTGGCCGTTCCGGTTGTTCGTCACCTCGCGGAAGCAGTCTTTGAGCCAGTCTTAGCACGGAATCGACTCGCCTTGGCTGCCTGAACTCGAGTAAGTACCGGTCATGGTTGACCGAAATCCTGACAGCACAAATTTCCCGCCTTTTGAGACCGAAGACCTGCGGTCAAATTTGGCCAAGTTTCTAGCGTTGAAATTTGATGACCCTGTCATTGGCAAGTCGAGAGTCATTGGTAGCTTCAAGTGGGGCGTATACGCGTTCTTCGACTATGACGGGGAACCAATTTACGTTGGGCAGACGAAGGAAAAAGTCAGTACCCGCGTCAGACGGCATCTGACAAACCAACGGACAGATGCTGTGGCAATGTCAGTGCTTGACCCGTTTGAAGTTTATGAGGTCGAAGTCTGGCCGCTGCCGCAGTTTCAGAATACGGGCGCGAAGAACGCAGATGCCAAAGCACATTTGGACGCACTTGAGAGTCTTGTATATCAAGAGGCGATCGCTGATAGCAAATTCAAAGCGGTCCTGAATGAGAAAGATCCGCCCACGCCAACAGTTGTGGTGCCAAGACCACCATCTCTTCGATACCGGCTAGTCTCAGACGAGGTTTACAAGATCAGGTCGCACCCAGATTTCCGTATTGCGAGGCGTGCCCTAATCATTTCCCGACTGGCGCAAGTCATATCGGAACGTAAGGTGCAGGGGGGACTTCGCCGCGTGTTGCTCACGCAAGCGAAGAGACTCCAATGGTTGGCTGAACTGTCCACTTAACCTTCTTGACTGACGAATGACATGACGGTTTCGATGGGCCGTC
>CAXBNO010000116.1:0-8183 GCA_963976775.1 uncultured Kordiimonadales bacterium | reverse complement strand
GTTCACCGGCGGAGTGGGCTTCGGCGCGGGACTGGTGATGGCCAGTTCCACCCTGCTGAACGTGGAAGCGCGGACGGGGAAGTCCGATGCGCTGCTGCTGGCCTGCATCCTGGGAGCGCTGGCCTGCATGCTGCTGGCACTGCGCCGACGCGGGGGTAACGGTGCCGCCCATGGCTTCTGGGCACTGGCCGGTGCCGGTTTCATGGTCAAGGGACCGATCCTGTTCCTGCCGCTGATCGGCCTTGCCATCGCCCAGACCTGGCTGACGCGCGGTGTCGGCTGGATACGCGACCTGAAGCCGCTGACCGGCATCCCGCTGTTCCTGATCGTCGCCCTGCCCTGGTACGTGGCCATCATCGCAATCAGCGACGGCGGATTCCTGACCGAGTCGGTGGGCAAGGACATGATGGCCAAGGTCGCGGGCGGGCAGGAGAGCCATGGCGCACCGCCGGGCCTCTACCTGGCGCTGGCCAATGTCACTTTCTGGCCCTTCTCGTTTCTCGGCCTGCTGGCGCTGCCCTGGATATGGCGCAGCCGCCGCCGGGCGGAGGTGCTGTTGCTGCTCGGCTGGGCCCTGTTCACCTGGCTCGTCTTCGCCGCCACGCCCACCAAGCTCGCCCACTATGTCCTGCCTGCCTATCCGGCTCTCGCCATCCTGGCGGTCGCGGCGCTGCACGATGTCGACGCCCGCGCGCCCCGCTGGTGGCAGGTTGTGGTGATGGTGCTCTGGGGCCTTGTCACCCTGGCCCTCGCCGGGGCCATGCCGTTCGTGGCCGACGGCGCAGGCGTGTCGCTCAGCATCTGGCATTTCGCAGGCGTTCTGCTGCTCCCGGCACTGTGGTTCGGACTATCATTCCTCTGGGGTACACGGCGCAGCGGTGGCCAGTTGGCTGGCATCCTCGTCGCGGCGGTCCTGTTCTCGGGCGTGGTCTTCGGCCGGTTCCTGCCGGGGATGGAACCGGCATTCGTTTCACCGCGCCTGGCAGACGCTTTCGCCCGCGTTGCCACCTGCCCGCAGCCGCACCTGATCAGCGCCGGTTTCAACGAGCCCAGCCTGGTCTTCCTGACAGCGACCGACACATATCTGACTCACGCGGAAGGCGCAGCGGCTAGGTTGCTAGATGGCACGCCCTGCCAGATCGCCGCCATCGAGGCACGGCTGCAGGGTGAATTCCTTGACCGCATCGCGGCTGCCGGTGCAAGAGTTGAGAAACTGGATGAAGTTCAGGGCTTCAACTATGCCAAGGGCAAGACTGTGAGCATCTCCCTCTACCGCCTGGCGGAGCCGGGCAAGTGAGCGCGAACCGGCTGGAACAGATGGGCGCGGCAACCCGCGACCGCAGTGCCGGGCGCTGGCTGCTGCCCTGGCAGATCGCCGTCTATGAACTGATCCTGACCTTCGCTGTCGTTGGCTCCTATGGCCTCGACGTCTGGATCCGGGGCCAGGTCCTCGCCAGCGAGAGCCGCGCCATCGCCGCCCTGCAGGTGCTGGGCGACGTGGGCAACAGCAAGTGGGGACTGGTGACAGGCGGGTGCGTTGTCTTCGGCGCACTCGTGCTCCGTGCCGCCAGTATCAGGCCCGCGCACCGGGCACTCTACGGCTGGATCGCTGCGGCGGCTGGCTACGTCGTGGCCTCCATCGCGATTTCCGGCATCCTGACCAACGTCTTCAAGATCATCTACGGACGCGCCCGCCCCCGCTATCTGGCCGAGGGCGAGACCGCCGACTGGAGCCTGTTCGCCTTCGACTGGAGCCACCAGTCCTTCCCCTCCGGCCACACCACGACCCTGTTCGCCTTTGCCGTGGCCATGTGTTTCCTGCTGCCCCGGTTCCGGGTCTGGCTGATCGCCTTCGCGGTTGTCGGCGGGCTGGCGCGGATCGCGGTCAATGCCCATTTCCTGTCCGACGTGATCGCCGGTGCTGCCATGGGCGGTTTCATCGCCTGGTGGCTGCGCGGGTTCCTCGCGCGGCGCAACTGGGTGTTTCAGGTCCGAAGTGACGGCACCATCAAGCGGTTGCCGATCGGTCGCTGGTGGCTGGCACGACCGGCGGGACCGGCGTCCGCCGGGCCGCTGCTGCCCATCGACGGCGGCTCCCGCCTCAGCCGCTATCGCCGCTACTGCCTGGCACTGGCCTTCCTGCTGGCACCGCTGGCGCTGTTCACGCCGCTGGACCGGATCGCCGCAGGCATGTTCCACCTTCAGGGCAACGAGTTCTGGCTGACCGACTCCATCGCCGGAGACGTGTTTCACGACATTCTGCGTCCCACCTTCTACTGGCTGCTGGTCGCCATCGCGCTGGGCCTGACCGCAAACGGGTTCCGGAAGCGCTGGCGGCGAAGGGCCACGGCGCGGCGGCTGTTCTATGTTCTGGCCGTCTTTGGTATCGGCGTTGGTCTGGTGACTAACCTGCTGCTGAAGGACCAGTGGGACCGCCCGCGCCCGCTGCACACGGTGGAGTTCGGCGGGGAGCAACAGTATCAGCCCGCGCTGATCCCGACCCATGGCTGCGCCCGCAACTGCTCCTTCGTGTCAGGCGATGCCAGTGCCGCCTTCGCCATGATCGCGCTGCCCATCGCCTTTGCCGCCGGCCGCCGCCGCCGTCGCCTGATGCAGGCAGCCCTCTGGTTCGGGGTGGCCATTGGGCTGATGCGCATGTTCAACGGTTCGCACTACCTGTTCGACGTCACCTATGCCGGGCTGATCAACGTCTGGATCGCCACCGCGCTCTACCCCGTCATCATGCGTGCCCGCCCGGGCAGCCTGCGCCGTTGGGGACGCGACAGCCGCGCCGCAGTCCATGACTTCGGAGAGATGCTGGGACGGTTCTGGCAGCGCTGTCGTCACGGCTGAAATCTGGCCTTCTGCGACAGGATGTGATTGCGCATCTGTCATTTCAGTAATAATCTTGCGCGCGCCGCCCGGCCCGGAGCATCATTCTGACCAGTATCGTTTACAGGGACTTCCATGCAGCGTGTAAAGCTTGACGAGATCGACCGGAAGATCCTTTCGGATCTGCAGGCGGACGGTCGGATGACGAACGTTGAACTGGCGCGCCGTGTCGGCATTTCGGCACCGCCCTGCCTGCGGCGCGTGCGGGCGCTGGAGGATGCGGGCTACATTCGCGGCTACCACGCCGACCTCAACCCGGAACACCTGGGTTTCGGCGTGACCGTATTCGCCATGGTCGGGCTGGAGAGCCAGGCCGAGACCGACCTGAAGGCCTTCGAGGAGATGGTGCGAAGCTGGCCGCAGGTGCGCGCCTGCCACATGCTTGCGGGAGAGATCGATTTCCTGCTGAAGGTGGTGGCGAAGGACTGGGATGCCTACCAGCATTTCCTGACCGAACAGCTCACCGCCGCCGACAATGTGGCCCATGTGAAGACGTCGCTGGCGATCCGGGAGAGCAAGCACGAACCCGGCGTACCAGTTGAACTGGCAACACCGCCTGAGTGACCGACGTGCCGACTGAGCGTCATTCCTGACGCTTGGCTTCATTCCAGTGCCGGTCCATCTCGGCCAGCGTGGCATCGGTCATCGACCGCCGCTGCGCCGTGATCGCAGCCTCGACCGCGTGAAACCGCTTCTCGAACTTCGCTGTCGCCTTGCGCAGCGCGGCCTCCGGGTCGTGACCGAGATGCCGGGCCAGATTGGCGACCGCGAACAGCAGATCCCCCAGTTCCTCCTCCTGCCGGGCCGCCGAACCGCTGCTCACTTCGGCCTCCAGCTCCGACAGTTCCTCCCGCACCTTGGCGATGACCGGTGCGGTCTCGGCCCAGTCGAAGCCGACCCGCGCGGCGCGCTTCTGGATCTTCTCCGCCCGCAGCAGGGCCGGCAGGCCGAGCGCCACGCCGTCCAGGGCAGACGCCGCACGGCCCTGCCGCGCCGCCCGTTCCGCCCGCTCCCGCGCCTTCTGGCTTTCCCAGTTCAGGGTCTGTGCATCCGCCGTCTCGATGCCGGACTGCGTGCCAAAGACGTGCGGATGGCGCATCTCCATCTTGTCGGCGATGGCCGTTGCCACATCGTCGAAGGCGAAGTCGCCCGCTTCCTCCGCCATGCGGGCATGAAACACGGTCTGGAACAGCAGGTCGCCGAGTTCGCCTTTCAGATCCTCCATGTCACCGCGCGCAATGGCGTCCGCGACCTCGTAGGCTTCCTCTATCGTGTAGGGGGCGATGGTCGCGAAGTCCTGCTCCAGGTCCCACGGACAGCCCGTGTCCGGCGTCCTGAGGGCGGCCATGATGCGCAACAGCCGGTCCATGGGTCGCTCCGCCTCCGTTTCGCTGTCGATCATGTTCTGGCTCTTCCGCAATCGGCGTGGTAGCTAGCCACGGTTTCCGGGCCATCATAGGCTGAGACGTCGAATCGCACAGGGACCGTCTGGACGTGCAGTCATGACTGAAGTGCTGGCCGTGATCGGCCTTGGATATGTGGGGCTGCCGCTGGCCGTCGCCCTGGCGAAGAAGTTCCGGGTTGTCGGCTACGACATCAAGGTGGATCGCGTCGCGGAGCTGGCTGACGGTATCGACCGGACGGGGGAGGTCGACAAGGCCACGCTGGATGCCTGCAACGTCACCTTCACCGCCGACCCGGCGCTGCTGGCGGAGCCGTCGGTCTATTTCCTGACCGTACCGACCCCGATCAACGCCAACCGCCAGCCGGACCTGAGCCTGCTGCAGAAGGCCTGTGAACTGATCGGTCCGCATCTGGTGGACGGCGATCTGGTGACCATCGAGTCCACCGTCTATCCCGGCGTCACGGACGAATTCTGCGGCCCGATCCTGCAGCGCGTTTCGGGCCTGCGGCAGTACGACCAGATCAAGCTCGCCTACTCGCCGGAGCGGATCAATCCCGGCGACCGCGAACACACGATAGAGCGCATCATCAAGGTCGTGGCCGGACAGGACGCGGAGACCACCGACCGCATCGCCGGCATCTATGGTGCGGTGGTGCAGGCCGGTATCCATCGCGCGCCCTCGATCCAGGTGGCCGAGGCAGCGAAGGTGATCGAGAACACGCAGCGCGACCTGAACATCGCCCTGATGAACGAACTGGCGATCATCTTCGAGCGGTTGAACCTGCGCACCTCCGACGTGCTGGCCGCCGCAGGTACCAAGTGGAACTTCCTGCCCTTCAAGCCCGGTCTCGTGGGCGGTCACTGCATTGGCGTCGATCCCTATTACCTGACGGCGCGGGCCGATGACGTGGGCTATCATCCGGAGGTCATTCTCTCCGGTCGCCGCATCAACGACCAGATGGGCACCTACATCGCCCAGCGTGCCATGAAGATGATGGCACGGCGGCGCAGGCTGGATGTCTCCGCCAGCTTCGCGGTGCTGGGTGTGACCTTCAAGGAAGACGTCACCGACCTGCGCAACAGCCGGGTGCCGGACATCGTGCATGAACTGCTGGAGTTCGGCGTCTCCGTGAAGCTGCACGATCCCATCGCCGATCCGCAGGAAACCTTCGCCGAATATGGCTACAGGCTGGTGGACGAGGCGGAGATGGAAGGTGCCGATGCCATCATCCTGGCCGTGGCGCACAAGCAGTATCTGGAACGCGGCGCGAAGTGGATCAACGACTTCGCCGGCCCTTCCGCCATCGTCGTCGACATCAAGTCCGTGCTCGACCCGACCGAACTGCGCCCGGACATTGCTTACTGGAGCCTTTAGGGTCAAAACCCAATCAGCCTATTGAATTTGTAGAGATGTCCTCATTCTCTGAGTGCCTGACTCGCACTGGAGGATTTGTATGGCTCGGCGGATCTGGCTTGACACGACGATGCAGGCCGATCTCGATGCTTGGCTCCTCCACTACAACACCGAGAACCCTCATCTGGACACCCGCAAAAACCTGGCTGATTTTGCGTCGGTCTGATTCACTACCTCTCTGATCGAAAGGGAGGATCGGATGCGTCAGCGGGGACTGTTTGGACTATCGGAGCATCTGGAAGCGTCGAGCCGGGACGGCGATCCACTGGAGTTGCTTGATGCGACGGTCGATTTCGAGCATTTCCGGCGCTGGCTAGTTGAGGGCCTCGGTTATGGCGATGGTCGCAAAGGCGGTCGCCCGCCATTTGATCCGGTATCGATGTTCAAGGTTCTGATCCTGCAGGCGCAGCACAATCTGAGCGACGCGCGGATGGAGTTCATGATCCGGGACCGTCTGTCCTGGATGCGCTTTCTCGGCTTCGATCTCGGCGCGCCGACGCCGGATGAGAACACCATCCGGCTGTTCCGCAACAAGTTGACAGAGACCGGCACGCTGCAGCGGGTGATGAAGGCGTTTGACTGGCAACTGCACAAGAAGGGCTACATCCCGATGTCGGGCCAGATCGTGGATGCGAGCCTGGTCCCGGCACCGAAGCAGCGCAATACCGACCCCGAGAAGGAGGCGGTGAAGGCTGGCCGCACTGCGTCCGAGATCTGGCCCGACGAACCGAACAGGGCGGCGCAGAAGGATACCGACGCGCGCTGGACGCTGAAGGTGGGCGGCAAGGTCCGCACCCGGCCCGACGGCGTGCCCTTGCCGATGATCGCGTTGCCGGTCTTCGGCTACAAGTCGCACATCAGCATCGACCGGCGGTTCGGCTTCATGCGCGGCCAGGCCGTGACCTCGGCCTCGGCTCCGGATGGCCGACAGTTGCAGACCGTGGTCTGCACAGACAACACGTCCGGCGAGGTCTGGGCCGACAGCGCCTGCCGCTCGCGGCGCAACGAGAAGTGGCTGGCAAGCCGGATGCTGGTCAGCCGCATTCACCGGCGCAAGCCCGCAGGCAAGCCGATGCCCAAGGCCACGGCCCGCGCCAATGCGAAGAAGTCCTCGACCCGCGCCCGCGTCGAGCATGTCTTCGGCCACCAGAAGAACCGCTACGGCCTGTTCATCCGGACCATCGGGATCAAGCGGGCCGAAGCCAAACTGACCCTGGCCAACCTCGCCTACAACTTCGACCGTCTGATCTTCCATGAACGACGACGGACCACAGGATGAGTCCGTCCAAAGGAGCCGTTCGGGAACTCATACGACGCCAAACCTGAAGCGCTGGAAACGAAAACGAACGGTTCAGGCCGTCCCATCCCAGACTTCAACGCCGAGACCCCAAGATCATCAGGTTCTTGCGGGTGTCCATCTCGGCTGCCGCAACATGGGAAGGCGGCCCATCGGAACCATCATGTCATTCGTCAGGCAAGAAGGTTAAGTGAACATCCAATTTGTTGATTGAGTTCTGACCCTAACAACTGCACCGATGCCCAATTTGAATGATCGCGTGGTTCCAATAGAAATTCGCCTGTGCGATTATCACAGCCCTTCTCGAAAATCCTATGTGCGGGCACCAGGTACATACGCGGTACTGGCTTGAGAGTGAACGATACGACTGCCCTGGGTGATTGTTGCTCCCCCCGTTCCGAACCCAAAGAATCCGCCCCGGCGCAATCCAATTATGAATGTGCCTATAAGCAATCGCATTGGATTCCGATCCATGGTGGGGCGCAGTGGCGATTACAGGTTGGAACCAGTACCGCCAAGGAAGTCTAAATGGGGTCAAATAACCGTTCCCGTACCCCATCGGTGAGTCGCCACAAAATAGGGCCCCAGATTGCCAATAACTACCGGGGGAATAGAAAGAAAGACACTGCTCATTCCTAACGCTAAGCCGCAATAGATAGCTGAACGGGAATTCTGACGGAGCCTGTCGTTGCTCAACCGCGTTGACAGGCAGCAGTAATCCGCGAACTCCCCCAGTCGGTCGCCCTGTTCTTTCGAATTCGCCGTAGTCAAACCACCGAATCCTAACGCGGTATCTAATCGCCGACAGTGCTATCTGGCGAATTATGTCAGCCGTATCAATCAGACCAAGCCAATATCGGCCAACGGCATCACTGACATAGCCTCGCTTCATTCGGTATGATATCCGGCGGCGGGCTGATTGGATCGCCTTGATGCCTTCAACTTCCTTTTTGAGAATATCTATGGCGTGGCTTCTTAGTTTTCCCATCCAATCCGGTTCTCGAAAGTCATCAATAGAATCATATGCATCTTCGAATTCGTCAAACGGATCGAAGTCCTCCTCATCGGCATCCTCTCCGACATTGGGATCATTTCGCTCGTCCAAAGCGACCGGGATTATCCCTAGCAGGCTGTTGAAGAAGTCGGTGGAGGGTTCGTTGCCGATGTGATTCACT